>DUJJ01000082.1:0-16092 GCA_013329865.1 Candidatus Poseidoniaceae archaeon | reverse complement strand
TATTTTCAGTCGCTCTTCGCTCAGTTCTGCATCTGCATCTTTGATATTGCCTGTGTTATTACTAAATGGCCAAGCCATTAGTACACCTCCTTGCCGTCGAGAATGATTTCTCAACAGCAAGCAACATCAGATAACTGGGTTTCCATTTGCAGGGTCGTTAACTGTTAATGTCTCAAATGTTGTACCACCGCTTTCGATGTGTAGGTATAGTTGAGCAACTGGATTACCTAGAGCACCTATTGCAGCAGGAGTACAAACACCCGAATTAACTTGAATCTTGTAAGCATTCTGTGGATCCAAATTTACGATACCCGGTGCAGCAAATGCTTCCACTGATTGTAATTGGACGTTTGCAGCTGCTAATGCGCCATCTTCATAGCCTGCTCCTGCAGCACAAAATAACTGGAATGACACTGCATCCGCAGGAATTGCATCGCTACCAGGAGCCAATCTTACATAGAGAACATAGTTTCCAGCCTCGATAAATCCTTGCATGATAGTTAGTTTACCAGACAACTCATCAGATGTATCATCACCTGCTGTTTGAGCGTTTTGTTGTAGTTTTTCAGCAGTTTGGATAATTACCGCAGATGCAACCGCAGCGACCAAAATTAGGGAAATAAACACAATCATTGCACCGATACCGATAGCACCCAATGTGTCTTGTTCTGGATTATCTCTTACTGTCTTCACACTACCACCGTCCCAGCTGCTGTGTCTGCACCGTAACTCAAAACTTCGTATGTGAAACCAGAGTTACCTGCTGCCAAAGTTAGGTAATGATTGACGTTTTGATTCGTTGTCACACATGTATCAGTTGTTAGCGTCACCTGATATATTTGTCCAGGTAACAAATCTCCTGCTCCACCATTGGCGGATACTGCCGCTGCACCGTTGAGGGTCCCTGCATCGGTTCCCGCAGCACAAACTACGCTGAACGCGACATTTGCTGGAGCAATTGCTTCTGACCCAGGAGCCAGTTCAAAAGTCATCCTCAAAGATGTACCAGTTTGGATGACTATGCTCAGAGGCATGACTTTGGAAGCCATTTGGTCTTGTGCTTGGTCACCAGTGCTTTGTGCGTTCTGCTGCAACTTTTCAGCAGTCTGTATGATGACCGCTGATGCTACCGCAGCTACAAGGATAAGCGCGATGAATACAATCATCGCACCAATACCCATTGCAGCAAGGTTATCGCTGTTTTCGTTCTTCATTTCTTTTCTTTTCATATTTTTCACCATTTTATTTTTTTTCTCGTCCTCCCGCTTTACGGGTGGAATATGATTTGGGCTCAAGAACTACCTCCTGTGCCCATGTCGATGGTAAGCGGCATTCTGATTACCGCTACCTCATCGGGGGTAAGACGTTCCACAAATGGAACTTTTGCCGTGGTATAGCCGGGTGGCAGCCATGGCGTGAGTAAAATGTCGCTCAGGGGTTCCATGGAACGATTTTGTGCTCTAATAGTGACCATTATTTCACCAGATCTCATCTCATATGCAGTTGAAACCGCTAACTTCCTGGATAGTGGTATTTCGTCGGCTCCATACCTGCCTTCTGACTTTATGTCGAAACGCAGTGGAAGATTTCCTCCGGGTGCGATAATTGGCAGGTCAACAGATGATGGAATCGAGCTCCAGCCTACAGGAACTGGTGGTGATAGACGCATTGCTGGCATAGCAATAGGTCCATCATTAATCAGCCTGATAAGTAATACACCTGTATCACCACCAGCCGGCCAACGGGTGTCAACACCAAGCCAGAAGTGACGGAAGAAGAATGGGTTAAGTGTTGAGGTATTACCACCAATCAAATCATCAACTAGGAACTCGATTTCGGTTGCCGCCTGCCCAACATCACCAATTTCTGCGGCTGATGTGGCTTTTCTTAATCCAAGCAGGATGTTTTCCGCTTCTATCCGATCAATCTTCTTTTCTTTTAACAGACGATGAAGCATGGCAATGCTGCGGCGCAGATAAAGCACATCTTCTTCTAAAGTCACTAGGGCTTTTTCCGCCTTCCTGACGCTAGATTTTGCCTGCCTCAGTTTGTGGAGTGATAGGAATTTCTTAGCCTCCATAATGTCAATTTCAGTCGCTGCGAGAGAATTGCTATCTTGTTGGACAACATCTCTAACTAAAGAGTCAAGTTCTTCCGACGCATTCATTATTCTGCGCTCGACCTCTGCTTTGGTCTCCTCTGTCGCTGCGACACTGTCAGAAATCTCTTCTACCTCAACAGGTAATTCAGGCTGTTCATCAGCAACAGCAGGCGGTTCATGGAAGGTTTCATCTTCTAACTCTTCCATATACTCCCGGACTTTATCTTGGAAAGATTCGCCAGAGCCGGTATCGTCATCGCCGGAATCTATCGACGAATCCTCAATTTCAATGTCATCGACGCTTATCTCTTCGACTACATCATCCTCGAGAATGTCATCAAGGTCGAATTCTGCACTATCTGCTGATTTATCATCAGACATCATCACTCACCTCCTCTTCTGTGGCCAAGTCTACGCCGGATTGAAGATCGTCAAAAATTGCGTCCAGATTTATCCCGTCGTTCGCTAAGTCATTTAATAATCGTGCAGGGTCCGATAAATCTCTTTCGATGCGGATTGCCTTTACTTCAATGTCGGTCAAGCGTCCATAGAGCGCGCCATACATCGTATCTGCTCTGCGGACTAGTATTGATACTCCTAATGACAATACTAGAACATATGCAGCAATAGAAAGCAGGTTATTTTGACTGGTATCGATTTGTGGTGGAATGCCTAATACGACTCCGAGCAAACCAAACACTGGGAGTGCTAGGATGATTCGTAATTGTCGCCTGCTGTCGGCCAGCGCTTGGAAGTGGTCCGCATAGAGGGTCGAGACTCCCTTTCTTGCCCGCTGATAATCTTCGTGAATTAATCGGAATTCATCAGTACTCATCCAAGTCATGCGCCATAGCCACAACGCTGCGATGAGTAATACTGCAGGTCCCCAGTAGACGATATTGAATAGGTGGAAAGCGAAACCAAATGCCAAAATTCCTGAATAAGTTGAAAATAATCTAAATTTCTCGTTTTGACCATTCAAGCGAGCCAGGACCAGCGATAGTAAACCGAATATGATAAAGGCAACAAATGATGATGATTGTCCAGGTGACCATGAATAAACTTCATCTTTGTAGATTTTGACGTCGTTGCCAATGACATTTTTCTCAGCCATACTTGCATCGAGAGTGACCACACAAGTTCCGTCGATAGATTGTCGCCACCAATCGATAGTATCAGAGGTAATTTGCCATTCTAAGGTAATCTCCTCATTAGGTCCGAGCAGTGGCACCGCATGATCATCAGTGTGAACCGTCGAACCTGAACACTCTAATGCGGCTAGGAAAAATAATGCTTGAGCGGTACCCTCGTTGCGAATCCTCGAACTGATTGTGGCATCGGTGCCTTCTTCTAAAGTGCCAGAACTGACCCAAATTTCATCAACGCTTGGGTCAGCAAATACATCTAATTTGAATGTAAATGTCTCTTCTTCAAAGACGGTATATCCTAAATTCTCTGTCTCATGGAATAGCCTAAAAGTCAAATCCCAACCGTCGCCAGTGATGATATTTGGCCGATTGGGAGCGTCTACCAAGAATTCGATTGGATCGGTAGTAACCCATGGGTTTCTCGATGGCAATTGAATTCTGTATTCCTCACCGGCTGAACCGTCACCGCATCCAACGGGATTCAATGAAAGAGGTATTTGCTGGTCACCCAAAATAATCGTGAACTCCCATGGATAAAGCGCGTCATCCAGCCCTTCTGCCTCGAAATCATACAACCTCTCAGCACGGCACAACTCAAGTTCATACGAAGCGCTACTTGAGGCACCAATTGGAATGTGTGAATAGATAATTGAGGTTTCCATTGGCCCATCCCCTTCGTCGGGCTGTAGACCTATTTCTTCAAACGCGAAGAACCTTGACATTACTAAAGTTGAATTTAGATAACCAACTCCATCAACATCAGCATCGCGTGGTGTTAATTGAAGCACAAGCGATGCGTTCAGGTCAAGATAGGGTTCATTCTCGAACGCAGTTACGGTAAATACAAAAGTAACATTTTGCCCAACGGGTAAAGTCAAACTGGTTGGTTTGTTATCTCCAACTACCCATTCACCGGTGGGTACGACATCACCCGGTCGGTTAATTTGGTAGGTCAGATCTACAGTTACATCTCTATTACCCATATTTGCAACTGTGGCACTAAATGTTCGATTAGAGCCCTTGTGGAATTCCATTTCATCAGTCCACTCTACAATATCGAGAATAAACATCGGCGAAATAACTAATCTAACTGTTGCAATGGTAACCGGAAGCCCGGTTTCTTGGTCAACCAAGCTGATTGTTAAGTTATGAATTGACCCGTCACTCAATGAGCCACCTTGAGCTAGTTCCGGCACTGTAACAGTAACACTACCCGGGTTTTCCTCGTCCATCGATAGAGTCATTTGTTGACTCTGGGGGACCACGGTCCATCCAGTATCTACCGCCACGTCGACATTGAAGGTTTCTTGTAGGTTTCCTGAATTAATCACGGTGAAATCTACTACTTGCTCTTCCCCTGGCAATACGCCAATCTGGCTCGGCGCGTCGATTCTAAGGTCACTCTGCTCGCTAACGTTACCGATGATCTCGGCACTTTCATTCACCTCATCACCTGCTGATACATACACTAAGGCTCGATACAAACCGGTTGAATCTGCATCGATACTAGATGCAAGTCGCACTTTTACCGAATCGGTATAACCCGGAGCGATGAGTATCTCTGTGGGACTTTCAAGGTAAAAGTCAACAGCACCTGAGTCCGAATCGTCCAGCCACACCGAGTAGACCGTTGGGGTATTTCCTGTGTTGGTAATGAAAACACGAGTTATTGGTGTCTCTTCCAGCAAGGTGTTGATGTTGACAGTTTGTGTTGCCGGTGACAGGGATAGTCCTATTGAAGGGCCGACTCTGACAGTTACCGGTATGACATCGACAATTATGCCTGTATCACTATCTTCGATTTTTATGTCGACATCAACCAAGGAGTTTGCTGGAGTAGTATTATCGGTTGTCACTTGTAGTTCGAAATACCGTATGTGAGAGTTACCTTCACTTGGATCGTCGGCAACGTCGGCTTCAAGGTCGGTTATTTGATCATTGGTGGCCGTGGTAGTATTGACCGAAGCAATCCATCCCTCAGGCAAGTCATCGATGACAGACAAGCGATAAGATGCTAAGTCATTACCCGTATTCTCTAGGGCAAGACCGACTGAGGTTGGTTCTGCTAATGGAACATCAAATGGCCCTTTGTCAATAATGTCAACACCTTGCACAGCAGGGATGTTAATGGTGATATTGCGGGTTACGGTTGCCGTTTGAACATCTGGGATGGTCGGAGGTATTGGAATCGATGTCGTGACCGGTATGCGCATGGTACCGGCCAGAGGATAATCTTGGTCCGGTGTATCTACCCCTAAAGTGCCCATCTTAGTTGTGCCAAGCAACATGCCGAACAACGACTCATTAGTAATTGAAGTATTCCACCTGTTGACTTCGTTGTATCCACCATTATTTAGCGGAGTGAATGAGAGATTACCAACACTGATTACCCCGTCCACAGTAGTAGTGCTAAATGAGTTGTCAAGATTGTGTCGTAACTCGATGTTTAGTGGGAAGTGTTTGGTTAAACCTTCGCCGTTCTTGGCTGCAATCACTTCCGCAACGGTAAGGTCGATGGTCTGCTCTTCTAGTCCGGGGTCGATAACAACTGCCGGGACAACCTCAACAGTGGTATTTGCCATTGTTGGGATTCCGCCTTTGGTTGGTATGGCTTGCACCCAAACGGTTAGGATGTCGCCTGCTCCATTGTGGTCAGCACTATCTAACGGCATCTGAATTTTAGGAACAGTAATGTAAACAGAGAAATTAGCAACTTCAGAGACATTTACTATGCCAGTGTTAGAGGCCCCAAGCCTTACGCTCCATCGGCTGTTAGCAGTAGAAACTCCAGCATACAAGTCATATGAGCCATCTCTGTTGCCTTGATTCTCAATCGTGCCAACAAAGCCAATTTCTTCCCCGGGGGTTGCTTTTATTGGGCCAGTCGGCATATTCAACTTAGCAACATATGATTCTCCAGCAAAAACGTAAGTTGTAACAGATAGAGTATATGTCGGCACGCTTGGGTCGTTAACAGAGGTTAGAGTAAGCGTGACTGCATCAACTGCAGAGCTCGAGGCGTCTGCAGGAACGTCAACAATTACCTGCAAATTTTCAACGTGGCCGTTCGAGAATATACTGGTTGGAGTTGTCGATACCAACGTCGCCCAGCCGGCAATTGATGACACCGACAGAGTATAACTGTCATCCATAGCGCCGGTCATGGTCAACCAGTAATTTAGTGTGGTAGAGAGACCGGGTTGAGTAGTTCTATCAGCGGGAGTCGAGAGGGTTGCAGCAAAATCTGAGAACCTCACGTCAACACTACCGAACTCCACTAATTCGCTGTAACCGCTTTGTCCGGTAAAGAGGACCTCTGCAGTCAGTGACCAAACACCAGCGCTCAACTGAGTATTCATTGTATAATCGACTTGAACACTGGTGGGGGCAATCTTTAGCGAGCCTTTTGGAACATTAAATGTTGTAGATGAATCTTCTTCAACAACGATATTCGTTGGGTCACTAGAGTCCACGAAAGTTAACTTCAGGCGTGCATCAATGTCTTGAACTCCCTGGTTTTCAACCACTGCGCTGAATGTGACTGGTCCGGACGGAACCACTGCAACCGAGTTACCCGGTGCGGGTGTTGGGAGTGAACTTGATAGAACGTCACCCTTGTTGTATCGGGGGAAACTTCTCACGTCAAAATGGAGCGTCTGTTGATTGTTACCCGGCCTCGAATCATCGGTTGAGAAGGTCTCAGCAAACAACACTTGACCGTTTCCTGGAGAGGCAGTCCAACTGATTAATATCGGGCCGTATGATTGTTGTGAACCAAGAGAGTCGACAACGAATGAATCAACCAATACCCTGTTTGAGGTTGGCGAACCTTGGTGGTAGAGTGATACCACCACGCTGCCGCTTGCAGCGCCAATATTAGCTATGTATATGTTGGCGGTATGGGTTGCGTTCTCAACAAATATTTCTGAACCGCTTTGTATTGAACCAGCACCATCAAGAACGAAATTTGTAACTAGAAAATCTGGATTGCTTCTGGCCGATGTGCCGTTGCCAGCAGAGCTGAGTGGTGTCGCAATGGGCAGGATGAACATCGCCAACATTACCAATGCAATCGAGGTTTTAGTGCGATTATGCAGAGACACCACCTCCATCGTTAGGGGCTTCGAAACTATCGATATTGACTCGCTTGCCCTGCTTTTTCCACTGGGCCAGCAATTGCTCTAACAGACGTTCATGATCGCGGTCACTGATACCCAATCGACGACGTTCTTCCCACAACAGTAGTTGCTCAGTTTTACTCAACAATGCATCGCGCAGGTACAATTCCAACGTTCTGCGATAAGCATCGCGGTCTGAAATCGCATAGACGATTGTATCATCATCGACGAACTGATCTGCTCGATGCTGGATGATGTTACCCAATGTGAGCGCTTCATCGTAGGAAATCAGGCGCTTGTCGAGTTCTGCTTGAATGGTCGAGGCCGTTTCTTGCAGTTCATACTTGCCGGGAGCGCGCTGAATCTTTTTGAGGAATTTACGGGCTCGACGAGACAGACGTAGCCCTACCATAAGTTGTGGACGTACAAGGCAGTTATTCAAAGAATCGGTTACTGGGTGGTTGTCTAGTCAATATGAATAGAAAATCATTTAATATGCATAACTAATGCATACCGCGGCTTTTTCCTTTACCTTTATCAAAATCTTGGGCAGTTTTTATCGGCAAAAATCTAACCGTGCGACAATGCAACAATTCATCAATAATGTTTCATAATTCCCGTCATGGACGAAATCATAAACCTAGAAGTTGGCCAGCCTGCACCGAGATTTGACTGCGTGGATTCCAAGGGTAATTCACACTCATTGGAAGCTTACATGCAAGACGGCAAGTCCGTAATTCTGTATTTCTACCCTAAAGATTCCACTTCAGGATGCACCACACAAGCCTGTGATTTTAGAGACTCAATGGCCCGCTTGAATGGCGGCGATTATGTGGTGCTGGGTGTGTCGAAGGATTCCGCAAAATCACATGAGAACTTCATTAACAAACAAGAACTGAATTTTCCCCTTTTGATGGATGAGGATGTGACTCTGCACCAAACATATGGCACCTGGCGAGAAAAAAGCATGTATGGGAAAACCTACATGGGGACATCAAGGTCCACTTTCGTCATCGGTAGTGATGGTAACCTCAAATGGGTAGGCTACGGCGTTAGAACCAAGGGACATGTCGACAAAGTGATCGAAGAGTTAGGTATATAGTGAGATGATGGTTATCGATAACGCTGCCAATAACAGAATTAACCTAGCCAATGATAGCGTTGCCTGGTCGCCGTGCGCTATCGGCACCAACCTAACCATTGGCAATAATTGCTCCATCGGCGCATTGTCCCACATCGGCAGAAATGTCACTATCGGCAATGAATGTCGAATACAGGGGTCTGTTTACATCGCTGATGAATGCACATTGGGCGATTCGGTATTTATCGGACCCAATGCTACCCTTCTCAACGACCGCTTTCCACCATCGGGTAACAAATCATTGTGGCAACCGATTGTCATCGGAAACAATGCTGTCATCGGCGGTGGCGCCACGGTGGTACCGGGTTGTAACATTGGTGAAGATGCTGTTCTAGGTGCTGGTTCAGTTCTAACAAAGCCACTACCAAAAGGAGAGGTGTGGGCTGGTAACCCAGCAAAATATCTGATGTCAAGGCAGGAGTATAATGCCAAGCGCTAATAGCGTATTGTATAGTGGGTGTAATCAGATGGATAGGAAAGCCGTGGTCGCAGAATTCCTCAGGAAGTGCGTTGATTATGCCAACGCATCTATTGCCAGAAAACAAGCACGTGGACAGGATGAATTGATACCAGCTTGGCAAACTTACATCGAATTTACCCAGCATGCTATCGACGAAATCCACACCGGTAAGTTAGATTCGTGGTTTGAGCGTGAATCTAGGCCCGATCTATCGACTAGAAGTCGCCTAGACATAATGGAATTCAGTCACAAAGAGCGGTCGGCATGGTTGGCGGGTATCGTCTCTCCAAGGCCGTTAATATTAGCCTCAACGGTTGACGAGAATGGCGTGAAAAACCTTGCGCCATTGACATCTGTGATGGGTGTATCAAACACGCCGCCGTTATTTGTTGCCTCATTCAGTAGGAATAAACAGAAACAATATCGTGGCACGCTCCTCAACATGAGAAAAACCGGCAAGGCAATTCTTCATGTTATGCCGAGCACACTGCAAGCTGTTGATTGGATAGATATGGCAGGCAGCCCTGTAAGTCCAGAAGATAGTGAGTGGGATTTAATCGATGTAACTCCAGATAGTGATGAAGATTTACTTATCCAGCAGGCTGTTGCTGCGATAGAAGTCGAATTCGTTGAAGACCGCGAGTTACCAGATGCTGTGGCAAGATTGGCCGTGATGAGGGTAACTCATGTTTGGACATCTAGTGATTCCATACCGGAATCCGGTCTTGATGTCCTCACCCAACACGGGATGGATAACATCATGGCTGCGCCGGGTGGTTGGTCAAAAAAGGTCGACAAACACTATGGTCCTAAGAATTAAGTGCCTGCCACATGATTTGAAGGCCTTCTTGTAACGAGGTTGTTGCCTCCCAACCTAGCGTGTTTGTGGAGTTTTCAATGTCCGGCAATCGACGTTTTACATCGCCGTGATAGCCCTCGGTGAAATCGAACTCCACACCTTCACCACACTGGGCCACTTTTTGCGCCAAGTATTGGATACTCACCTCCTCTTGTGAACCTAGATTGAAAACTTCACCTGTAGGCAGGTCTAGCATTCCCGCCTTAACGAAGCCGTCAACGACATCATCAATCCAAGTAAAACTGCGAGTTTGGCTACCGTCACCATGAATATTCAGAGGCTTTGACTCTAGCATTTGACGGAAAAACATGGCTACTACCTGACCATAATCATCGCCAGATAAGCGTGGTCCATAGACATTGAAAGGACGCACTATTGCGACTTCAAGACCGTCCCGAGCCGCATGCTGACAGGCAATCTCACCGAGATATTTGCTGCCGCCATACGAGTGCCGCTGATGCTGTTTTGGGTCGGTAAATATCATTGGGTCGCCGTCTGACATCGGTTGTGAAATTGGCTCCCCAAAGGCCTCAGGCGAGGAGGCAAAGACGTATTTTGCATCGTGTGCCATGGCGACTTCAAGGGTTCTGAGTGTGCCGTTTACATTTACATCAATTACTGAGTGTGCCGCTTCATGAAACCACTTTGTTCCATTTATCGCTGCTAGATGATAAACTAGGTCCAAACCCCCCAAGAGGTCAACACACGCATCCAAATCATCAACATCTCGGACATCGCCAATATACAGGGTAAAACCATCATGGTCAACAATCGAAGCGAGATTCTCCTCACTCCCACGAAACATTGAATCCAGCGCGACCACATGGTGACCAGATTGTATCAGCTTCTCACACAGCGATGAGCCGATAAATCCGGCGCCACCGGTTACTAATATTCGCATCACTATAACCTCAAACTGCTCGCTCAATCACTCGGAGGCTCACCTTGTCACCATTCTTGCTGACCTCAACTAAATCGCCAGAATTTACTGCCAAGCACGGATCTGTCCCAAAACCGTGTGCATAGGGTAAGTCAAGCAGGGAACATGCGGGTATGGTCAGCGGGCAAACATCTCGATTTATAATCGCCTTCGGCCCTTTGCCTGTGTATATCAGACCCATCAAAACGTATGGTGCCACTGTAGAGCCAGACCCTTTTGGATAAATTAGTATGGTATTTTCAATCGCTTGGCCATCAAGTGGGTGACCCGTCTCCTCAATAACGCCAGTGTCACGATTGACATAACCAAGGTAGGTAATCGCAACATCAGTAGACATAGCTCGCCCAGTGATAGTAAAATCTCCTTGCGACGATAAACCATTACCAGTAGCGGTAAAATCGCCAGCTTGGTAGGTTTTTGCTGATTGATGTTGAGGTTGGGCCTTGGCGGAAATAGTTGGTCGTACACCAGCCGATAGTTGAGGGTCAAATGCGTGAGCAACACAGTCTTTGATTGTCATGACGCTTGTTGGTATTCGGTTGAGACCACTAGTTAGGTAATGTTCTGCCTTGAGAGAATTAGTTAACAGGTGATTGTAGTGCTGACGATTGTATGGGGTAACCTCAGGACACGTATCTTGCAATATTACGACACCCGCCGCCTCCAGCAATTCTATACTGCCTTCGTCTCTTGCAACCTGATAGTTCTCACCGCTGGTAAAGAGCCACAAACGGTTTTGTGGGATTTTTTGTCCTACTTCGGCGTATGACCGGACTGCGGATGCTGTGCGCCGAATTTCTTCGATGCTAGCTTGTGGACAGCCAATAACAACCAAATCCACCTGCCCCTTCGGTGCTAATTCGTTATACCGCTGACGCAGATCTGCTTCTGTAAACTCGAGTTCTCCCACCCAGCCATTTTCCGGAGGCAGCCAATTACCATTAGCATCCTTGTCAAGCGGCGGGTCTACACTATGCCCTTCGGCCCACAACATTGGGCAGCCGTAATTGGCTGCGGCAGCAGTCAGTGCTTTCTTGCTAGCGAAAGAGACCTCGTTTGGCAGACCTCGGAGCAGCGGCATCGGCCCCCATGATAAATCCCAATCGGGGCGGACCTGTTTACCAATCCAATCTCCGAGAATCGACCAATCAGCAAGTTCATTCAATTCACACGAAATGTTGACCAAGATATTTGGCACACGATTAGCGGGGAGGTGTAGGCCCCACTTTGGAGCAAAACCTGTCAATGCAGTTGCCAGCGCTGACAAACCAGACTCGCGGTTGGTAATCAGCGAGGTCCATGAGTTTGAGAAACAGACTGCATTTGACTCAGCCCAGGATGCAACTCCTGAATCCAACTCTATTCCACGGTCGTAAGGTGTGCAAGACAATGTCGACTCAATTCCAAGCCGCTCATAAGCGTGAATAATCTCAAACTGCTGTTCGAGAAAATCTGGCCAATCAATGTCCATTTCCTGCATTCTATCCTTGTCGCAGCCTGCAGCATTTAACGTGGTTGTTATGGCAACACGACCATCCTTGTCGTCAGATAAGTCAGACAAAAACCGTCGCAAACCGTGACCTCCAGTTATTACTGAAACTCCTGAAACGTGGGCATTATCTACTTCTATGAAACCCTCAGCATTAGCGATCTCTGCTAGATCAACAACTAACCTTGCCCCTTTCTGCCTAGTAGAGCCTTCATCGCCAGCAAGTTGGGCGGCGAGCCTAGGGGGCAAGTCCATGGCCATATGGCAAACCTTCTCTTTCATGAACTAAACCCTTAACAGATTATATTTGCCGTTATTTCAACCGGAAGTTTTGATATCTTTAACGGTCAGAGATATCATCATGTCTAATACTCCCGAGTATCAAGCAGCATCCGCAACAAACAAGCCTGTCAGTAGTAAACAAGGAAAAAATGTTCCGCCTATCAATGGTCAGCCAACCGACGACAATCCTCCACAAACCCAAGTAATGTCGCGCGGCAAACGGGTGATTCGGGGAATACAGAGTTTAACGATTATTATTGCGTTAATCCTTTCTGCCTACTCATATACCGTAATCGACTCACTCAATGAATCAGATAGTAGTGTAGCAAGCGAGAGTTATGAGGTCTTAGTTAGAACCGAAGGACGAGATGCAGACCACATCTGCTCAGCTGGCGGTGCTGATATCCTAATCGGGAATGATGAGAACAATAACGGTATTTTAGAAGAAATAGAGGTTACATCCACTACTAGGTTGTGTCATGGTGAGGCTGGTCAATCTGGCTCTTCGGGCAACACCGGCCCCAGTGGCAGTCCCGGAGTAAACAGCATGGTGTCGACATCGGTAATCGGCAATGGCCATCAAGCATGTTTGTTTGGCGGCCTGTTGATTGATACTGGCCTTGACGCTAATGGTGATGGGATTCTTGATTCGGGAGAAGTGATTAATTCCGAATACGTCTGTAATGGCGCCATTGGTGCTGCTGGTAATGATGGCAATAATGGTGGTAACGGTCACAGTGCACTAGTTGAACGAGTCACTCCTCCAGCTTATCTGTGTGCCAATGGATTCGTGATAAATTTCGGTGTCGACAATGGTGCAGGTGATGGATTTGCTGATGATGGAATTATGCAATCAGGCGAAATTGTCGAGTCACTGAAAGTGTGCAGTGAACCATTACAATACGGCCCAGTGTCTGATTTTAGTCTAGGGTTGACTAATGGGTTGTCGAATATTTGCTCCGAGTTCAGTTGGTCGGCAGCCAACCAGATGATCATCACTGCGGGGAGTAATGGACTAACTGGATGCGAGTTATGGACAAGTCACGGAAGTGTCGATTCAACCGACTTATTGCTTGACATCAACCCGGGAGGTGGTGATTCTAGCCCCGGGTTACATCTCGGTTTTACCGCAGTAACATTAGGCGAAGAAGAACTTTGGTTGTTTGATGCCGACAGCGGTGTCAACGGTCGAGAATTATGGGTAAGTAACCTAAGTACCGCTGGCACCCTACAACTGACCGGCTACAGTGGAGATGGCATACTCCCACAATCGGTTCATACCAAGTGGATGGGTGGATTACTATTTTCAGACGCTAATTTTGATTTTATGTGGACTGATGGGATAAGTATGTACAACCTATTTGACGCACCATTCTTCGACCTTGAACAACAAATGGCGCTAGACAGTGTCCAAACCAAACTGTCTGCTCACTCTGATACTTCATTCGCAATTGATGAATTAGGACTTTGGTTTTCCGGAATTCATGACGATTATGGTTATGAAATGCACCATTTGAGTAACTCGGGTAATCTCACCACATGGGACTTGAATTCCTTTGAAGATAGTTCTCCGGGGCCCATACTACCTATGGGTAATTCCGCTATACTGGTGGCTGATGATGGGATAAATGGTCGACAATTGGTCGAATTAACCACAACAGGCAGCTACAATTGGCTTACTAGCATGACGCTACAAAGTAATGGCAATCCACCGACATCGGTGGGAGAACATTTGGGAGTTAATTTAGTCAGCAATCAGGTGATTTTTGACGCCCAAATAACTGCTGTTGACCCAACCGTTTGGAGTTATGACCTGAACACTGGAGCATTGACAGAATTATCGTCAATCGTTGTTGCACCCAGTCAGCAAGTTGCACCAGTAATTGCCAATGGAAAAATCTGGTTTGACTGTATAACTGGGGCCACTGCGGAAGAATTGTGTGTTAGTGACGGCACAGTAGATGGAACGAAGGTAATCCATGAATTCCAACCCGGCATGGCATCTGCTGAAATAAGAGGTCTCAAGGCCACTGATAGTCACCTACTGATTATTGCCAACGGCATGGCAAATGGCATTAATACAGGTCATTGCTTATGGAGTTTCGACGTAGTTACATTCGAAACATCTGTTGTCTACGACCCGTGGCAAGGCACGGGAAATAATTCAGATGCTGGGTTTTATGGTGAGTTGTTTAGCAGTGCAGAGGTAGTCCTATTTGTCGCAGATAACGGACAAGATGGACATGAATTACACATGTGGAGTCCACTGAGTATCACAGATGAGTGGTTAATCTGGTGATTTCACTTTGTCGATGCAGTATGAGCAGGATTTCGCAATTACGTAATTGGTGCTTTTCTGCTCTTCTAACAACAGTGGCTCTCGACAAGCAAAGCATTGAACAACATCGGTTTCCTGCAACTGCGGATTTACAGCTACTCTCTGATCAAAGACAAAACAATCACCATTCCAGTGGGCACCGCCTACTTCTTCAAAATAGCCAAGTATGCCGCCTTTGAGTTGTTTTACATTGGAAAATCCCGCATCCATCATAACCAAACTGGCTTTTTCGCATCGAATACCACCAGTACAGAACATCACTACCTGCTTATCTTTCAATTTTTCATCCAACTCACCGATTGCTCGGGGAAAATCTCTAAAAGACCGTATATCTAATTCAACAGCATTGTTAAATGTTCCAATCTTACATTCGTATTCATTACGAGTATCGAGAATTAAGAGGTCCTCCCCGTCATCGATAAGCTGTTTAAAATCGGTCGGAGTAATCTCTTCCCCGGTTCGCTCCGCGGGCTTGATGTGTTCCATTCCAAGAGAGATAATTTCTTTTTTTAATCGAACATTCATACGCCGAAATGGTTGAGTATCAGAATATGAGATCTTCAATGGTATGTCTGTTAAGCGCTCATCAGATTCTAAAAATTCAATAAAGGAATCGATTCCTGATTGACTCCCGGCAAGAAAGAAATTAATGCCCTCGTAGGCCAGTAGAATCGTCCCTTTTAGAGCCAGTTCACCGCATATATCACGCAGCGGTTGCTGTAAATTATTCCGATCGGATAGATCAGCAAACCGATAACCAGCAATGTTCACTACCGTGCCGGTCATGGTTTGATGTGGGGCAGTTGATTTTTATGACCATCGAACTCAATCGCGCCAATCATGCCTAGATGCAAGTGGTCGACGCCAACCCTGGCCAAAGGCTTTGCTGGTGACGCGCGGTGCTGGCGACATTTGCCAGCGTTTGTGCTCATTACGTTCAAGCCTGCTTAATACATCTACGACAACACTGCGATCATAGCCTGCAGCGACAATATCATCGGCATCCATAGTATGCTCAATATGAAGTCGTAGAATTTCATCGAGGACTTCGTATGGCGGGAGTGAATCCTCATCTTTTTGATTTGGCGCAAGTTCCGCAGATGGCGGCTTAGTCATTGTTGACTTATTCACCGGAGGGATTTGATTATTGCTTGTTGCTCGTTGGTTAAAAATCTCAGCTAGCGCATAAACTTGCATCTTGTATAAATCTCCTAAT
>DUJJ01000046.1:2546-3701 GCA_013329865.1 Candidatus Poseidoniaceae archaeon | reverse complement strand
ACCTGCAACACCTGCCCCTGTCGTCAGAGCAGCGGGGACTAAAGCATTGGCTAGCCCAGCAGTGAGACAGCGAGCCAGAGAAGCAAATGTCGATCTCCAATTAGTCGCAGGCTCCGGGCCAGGTGGTAGAATAAGCCATGCCGACTTAGACCGCCACATTGCAGGCGGTGCTGCTGGAGCAACTACATTTGCCCCAGTCGGTGCAAAATCCAAATCTAAATTGACCGGCACTGAGGAAATCAAAGTCATTGGCCTGCGAAGAAAAATTGCTGATAGCATGATGGCTTCTTACAGTTCAATTGCTCATTTTTCATACTTTGAAGAAGTCGACATTACCGCGCTAGAGGAACTACGACAACATCTGAATGCCACAAGACCAGAGGGGGCACCAAAACTCACCTACCTACCATTCATCATGCAGGCGCTCGTCAAAGCACTCCGGGATAGTCCAGAATGCAATGCACTGTTTGACGATGAAGCGAATGTCGTGACTCGCCATCAGGCAATACACTTGGGAATTGCAACTCAAACCGACCGTGGTCTATACGTTCCCGTAGTCAAGCATGTTGAAGCGATGGACATTTGGCAGTCCGCGGTCGAAATGGTAAGAGTAACCTCCGCAACTAGAGAAGGTAAAGCAGCCGCTGAAGAATTAACTGGCTCAACCTTCACTATCACGAGTTTGGGCAGGCTCGGAGGTTTAGGAGCTACGCCAATAATCAATAAACCTGAAGTGGGAATCCTAGGAGTCCACAACGCTAAAGAACGGGCCGTAGTTAGAAACGGCCAAATCGTCGTTAGACGCATGATGAATCTGTCCTCGTCTTGGGACCACCGTGTAGTTGACGGTCATGATGGTGCGACACTGGTCCAGAAAGTCAAAACATTGCTGGAAAATCCAGCAACAATTTTCATGTGAGGTTTGATAATGCAGACAAAAAAATGCCAAGTTTTGATTATTGGAGCAGGACCAGGCGGCTATGTTGCAGCGATAAGGGCTGGACAGTTGGGACTGTCAACAATTATTGTTGAAGGTGAAAGGGCAGGCGGAACCTGTCTAATCAGGGGTTGTATACCAAGCAAAGCCCTAATTCATGCCGCACATCGATTCCACGATTTAGCAAAGCATACAGCCAAGGACGGCCATATGGGTAT
>DUJJ01000046.1:940-2162 GCA_013329865.1 Candidatus Poseidoniaceae archaeon | reverse complement strand
ACATAGTTGACAAGTTGAACAAAGGCGTTGAACACTTGCTAAAGAACGCTGGTGTTGAATTAGTTAGCGGCTGGGCAGAATTCCAAGACGCCAAAACTGTCAAGATTGGCACTGGTAAAAATGCCATTATTATCGAAGGAGAAAATGTAATTCTAGCAAATGGTTCAGTACCCGTAGAACTGCCATTCTTGAAATTTGATGACAACATTATATCATCCAAAGAAGCGTTGAGCCTTGGTGAATTACCAGACCACGTCGTTGTGGTTGGCGGCGGCTATATTGGCTTGGAACTGGGTATAACTTACAAGATGCTCGGTTCGGAGGTAACCATTGTGGAGGCAATGGATTCAATCCTACCGATTTTTGACAAAGAACTTCGGCGCCCATTGGAACTATTTGTTAAGAAAAACAAGATTAAAGTCCACACTGGTGTGTATGCCAAGGGTTGTGAGGCAACTAAAGATGGACGGACAAAATTATTCTACGTCGAGAAAGATGCCGAAGAAAATACCAAGCCCAGTGAAATAATTACCGACAAGGTGCTAGTTACTGTCGGTAGAAAACCCAACAGCCAAGCATTGGAACCAACGGGTGTGGCTTTGGACGAACAAGGATTTGTCAAAGTGAATAATCGATGTGAAACAAATATGCGCGGTGTTTATGCCATTGGTGACGTTTGTAATGCTGGCGAAATGTTGGCGCACGTTGCCTCATTTCAAGGTGAGATGGTCGCTGAAATAATTGCTGGTAAGAAACGCGTATATGATCCGATAGCAGTGCCTGCTATCGTATTCACTGAACCAGAGATTGTTAGCGTTGGTCTTTCACCAGAGGAAGCAAAAGCGGCTGGACACCCCACAATAATAGGAAAATTCCCGCTCGCCGCCAATGGTAGGTCATTGACTCAAGAAGCTGAAAAGACAGGTGGCTTCGTGCGTGTTGTGGCGCGTGAGGACGATCATCGCATTCTTGGTATCCAAGGTGTTGGGACGCATATCAGTGAATTGGTTGGTGAATGGACGCTAGCATTGGAAATGGGGGCTTTACTAGAGGATATTGCTGCCACTATTCACGCCCATCCCACAATGACTGAAATGACTCATGAAGCGGTTCTTGCTACACTTGGCCATGCTATCCATACCGCTTAACGTGGTACTGTAGCTGTTGCTTATTGCTCCTAGCTATTATGGAGTAATCTTCTTGTCCACTGTTTGGAAAGTAA
>DUJJ01000046.1:0-551 GCA_013329865.1 Candidatus Poseidoniaceae archaeon | reverse complement strand
ACTGTTGTCTCCATGCTGGTGATTTCAGCCCTGTCTGCTAGACCAGAGACGGTCTGATCTTGTGCTTTCTTTTGCTCAACAGTGAATTGGATTGCGTCTGCAGCAGCCTTGGTCCTCAAATAATACATACCGGTTTTGAGACCTTTTTTCCAACCATAAAAGTGCATTGAGCTAACCTTTGCAGCATTGGCATCAATCATGTGGATGTTCATAGACTGGCTTTGATCGATGTATGCGCCTCTGTCAGCCGCCATATCGATGACATTTTTCTGTTTTATTTCCCATGTTGTTTTGTAAAGTTGCTTGATGTGATCTGGGATGCCTGGTATTGCTTGTATTGAACCCTTGTGTCGCAAAATTTCATCTTTCATCTCCAATGACCACAAGTCGAGTTTGATTAAGTCATTAATCAAGTATTTGTTGGTAACAACAAACTCTCCTGACAGGGTTCTTCTAACATAGAGATTTGAAGTAAATGCCTCGAAGCACTCATTGTTCCCGAGAATTTGTGAGGTGCTGGCTGTTGGCATTG
The DNA here is from genome assembly GCA_013329865.1 of Candidatus Poseidoniaceae archaeon. Classification (GTDB taxonomy): domain Archaea; phylum Thermoplasmatota; class Poseidoniia; order Poseidoniales; family Poseidoniaceae; genus MGIIa-L1; species MGIIa-L1 sp8725u. The sequence goes on along the minus strand of DUJJ01000046.1, from coordinate 19 downwards.
GGGCTAGTAGCAGGGAGTT
>DUJJ01000093.1 GCA_013329865.1 Candidatus Poseidoniaceae archaeon | reverse complement strand
GGGTCAACCACAACATACACTCCTTTGCTACCAGCGACTACAGGGTAGAGTAGGTAGATCTCAATCTCCTGTGCATTCTCTGTAGCATCGGGCGCAAGTAGGGCACCTACAACCTGGCGCATGACTATGCTATCTTCATCACAACCATTGCGCTTGATATCCTTGATAATCGATTGACTGTTAACATCATCATACTGACACAATACTATTTCGATATCGGTTGCGTGAGTGTTGCCCACATTTTGTAGAGTTATGCCAATTGGAATCGTCGAGTCTATTTCGGCGCTATATTGCGACACAATGATTTCACTGATGACAAGATCTGGGGCTTTAAGACTCAATGTAACAATAAATTCGTTGCTGTCTAGATTTTCTCCTTGCCAGGAAGGCGATGAATCGAAGTCGCCGCCCTCTGTCATATCTCCAGCACTTGACATTACTTTCAGTCCAACGTTACGTGTATCCAGTTTAGCGGTGGTAGAAATCTTGACAACCGCAATCATCTCGATGGTTTGGTATGGTGCCATTTGTGGCATCATGTAGACGCTGTTGGGCTCAATGTAAGCACACCGTACTGACTCTTGCTGTTCGCTTATCAGTGCGTAATATGCGTCTATTTCTAATTGACTCGCATCGGCAGCAGGCATTGCTTCAGTGATAACAACACATGGCTCATCAACACTCAAATCGTTACTGATTTTCTTAATTGTCCGCCATTCTACCGACCAGCCCTCTAACGAACCCATGCCGGGTAGTTCACTCCACACGATGTCATTACCCTGTGACTGCGCAGTGTGGTTGTCTAATGTTGGCCAATCGTGGACATTACCGTTGTTGGTGATATTGACCGCAAAACTCACAATCTTACCCGGCGCTGAGACTTTCACTGGATTGTCAACCGATGGATCCATGGTGATTTCCATGTCATAGAACTCGTTAACGTAAACATACAAGAAATCTACATCGCGCTCCCTAGTCAATCGATTATCTTCATTTGGATAAGCTTCCTCGGACAACGTCTTGAATTCTACAACATACAATCCTGCACCAATGTCAAACTCTGGAACATTCATCAGAACGTCGAAGGTTTGATCTGAATCTCGGTCCAATTCTTCGAGACTTTCACGCGGTATGACAATATCCCAGTGGCCTGTTCTGACAGGGACGCCAGTTGGGTCAATGACCGTAGTAAGTCGGAAGTCAAATCTATCTGGGCCGTTGCCGTTGTTAGTTGTGGTTACTGGCAGAACGAGATTTTCACCTGGGTTTACTGCGATTGCTGATATTGGATTACCATTGGAATCTGTAGTTGAAATTATTCTGTCTGCTTCCCGCTCAATTTGGGTATCTAAATTGTATTCATGAATCACGTTGACTGTGTAACGTCCCGAGTCTGACACTTTCTGATAGCCCTCAAGGTTCGCCTGTAGAGTGAAACTCTTGGAGCCGATACTAGCATCATCAGGGACGCAAACATTCACCCTGACCATCCATGTTCGGAAGGTGGTTCCTGCATCTAGTTTCCATTCTATTGGCATTCCAAGTGTCGCCTCGGAGCCTCCTGGGGTTTGTGAGAAGTCTATGTCTAGCACCCAATTTGATTCTCGCCAAGTAGATTCGTCAATGTCGTCTGGTTGTGTTTCAGGAGCACCCGGTGTGCTGAAAATCAGGTTACCAGACTCGAAATTCTTGGTTACGTCTTGTTCGAAGGTGTGACACTCTCCGGCTTTTACCTCAACCTCGCTCTCGTCTGGTAATAGTTCCTCAAACACGATATTTCCTTCTGACTGAATCGATACGAAGATGCCCAATTCAAGGATATCGTAGGTTCCTTTGTCAACCGACTTGATCGGTTCGCCCTCAGACCAACCCTTCAGATAAATAACGAAGGCTCCCGGGTCTTCAGTCGATGGCACCTTAACTGTCAATATCTTGGTAGTAGATTTACCTGGGTCAAGTTCGACCCTTAGCGGGAATGTTATCTCCCAACCAAATGGCAGCAACCATTCTTGCTGACCCTCTAACGTATTGGGGTCCCAGAATAGGAAACTATCCTGGACGTTACCAGTGTTAGTTATGGTGATAGAGAACGTTGCTTGGCTGCCCTGTTCAATATCTTGAACACTCAAAGAGGTATCAAGGCTAATTCCATGGACTACATCCATCAATGTAAGAGTCGTTAAGTCGGATCTGATTGCCGGGTCTTTGTAGGATTTAGCAGTGACCACAATCTGAGCTAACTCGTCTTCATTTGCCTGATAAATTGTTGGCGCCTGAACACGGAGATAGAAATTAATGAATTCGCCACCTTTGAGGAATATTGGTGTTGTTGGGGTAATTTGAGTCTGATTGTCCGAGAAGAAGATTTGCGCTGTCCAATTCTGTGGAACTCCGGTTATGTTTAGACCGTAGGTATCGGCAACCAAATCAATATCGCCCGGGGTTGAGTTGTTCATTGTCATGTTGTACAATGTTTGTTCGCCCGGTTCAATAACGTGGTAGAAGGTTTCTCCTAGTTCCAGCTCGACATCCACCTGGCCAGTCAGAACGTGTGAATAACAAATAGTAAAGGCGCCGTTTTGCTCGTC
>DUJJ01000051.1:4869-5513 GCA_013329865.1 Candidatus Poseidoniaceae archaeon | reverse complement strand
GTTATTTCGAGTGAGGATGTACTCTGCACGACTACCCCCCCTAGTGCTCGACCATTCTCGATTACTAACTCACATCCTGACCCTAACGTTAGTTGCTCGGCAATGACTAGATTCATCGCTGATTTTTCTCCTTGGCAATACCAGAATACTGAGGAATCGATAATGAAATCGGTTTCACTGCTGGTGCTAGTTAGTTCACTAGCGTCATACATTGAGACAGTAGTTGACTCAACAACTGAGTTAGTGCCAGTTAGTTTTGCATTATCTCGCAGGATGATAAGCTTACCCGGACTCAATTGTAAATTCATATCAATTAGATGAAGCACGGCATCATCTTCTATCGTCAGATTGCCGGTGAATGGTTGTGAAGAATCAAGCGATTGCAGAGTGATTGATTGGCTGCCTGAGATAACCCAATCACCGTTTGGAATAACTGGTATCTGAACTACTTGCCCCGCTACGCCTCCGAACAATTGCTGCCTAACACCAGTGCCTTGTACACTAGCAATCACCAATGACCCGGCAGAGAATAGTGGGATCAAGCAGTCACCGTTTTCATCGGTTGTCGCTTGAAAAGTGTTTGTGTTAATTACCGCTTGAACGGCATTCCCATCTTCATCAACAAATCTTACATTTGTCATGAT
>DUJJ01000051.1:1656-4475 GCA_013329865.1 Candidatus Poseidoniaceae archaeon | reverse complement strand
CCTTGACCTGTGGCATCGCTGTAACTTGGGTTGGTGTTGATAGTGGTAAAATCGAGCACATAGACTACCGAATTTAGTCCAACGTCTAATGGTTGATCATGCAGTTCTCCGACAAACTGGTGCATGCTTAGTGTCGATGATTCAGATAATAATACTCCTCGTTTTTGGTATTTTGTTGTAATTAAATCAATTGAACCCGAACTATCAATGAGCTCTGTTCCGATTAAATTACCGCCGATATTCGCAATAATGTCTCCGATATAATCTGAGTTTCTCATTGTTATACCGGTAGAGAAATTCTCAGTTGTTATACTAGCTGCTTGGATATTAGTATACCAGGCCTGTAAACCAATTGATGATGTGTCATAGCTCTCGTACTGTTTGCTAATGGTAAGTCCGTCTATTTGGTGAATGCCGCCGAGGAAATCGATACCGATGGCGCCGCTTTGCTGCATCAAAATTTGATTTTCGCCCAGCAAATATGTGTTGATATTGCGCGTGATAAGTCCTGAGGCGTTCGCTGATATGCTCGAGTTGTCAATAGATAGATTGCCGTTACCTGTTGCACGAATACCATATTCTGAGGCTTCGATATCTGATGAAATAATTGTGTGATGCCCGCTACCTGAAAGCGCCATTCCACGTATAGAATTAGTAATTGAAAGATTGTCAAGAACGCATAGGCCTAGACAATGCTGCGTCACTACTGTATCCTGTCCAACTCCGTTGTAGACAAAAGATACATTGTGAAGAGTTGCCTTTGTCGCCGCGCTCGCTTTTACTAAACTGGTGCCAGTGACAGTGGCTGTTGACAGGGTAAAATCGTTTGAATCTGCCATATCAACAAGTAAGTTGAGATGATTACCCGTGATGTTGGAGGCCACAAATTTCACCCCTTGTGACGAACTTAGACCAACACTTACATCAGAAAAAGCAACATTATCAACAATTGCTAGACCTGAAACCGCAACTATTCCCGAACCCACGTAGCCCATGTTGATTCTAGCAGCAGTAAGTGTCCCGTTGGAATAAATACCAGCTGACGAATTGGTCAATTCAGCATCTTCAATTATAGCAACGCCTTGATTAAACACGGCATCGTAATCAATCGAATCAGTAGTAAGGTCGATCAAATGAGCATGGCCATAGTTTTTGACGGCAAAATACGCATCATTTACTGTCAAGTCATCGGCTAGCAAACTGCCCTCTGATTTAACCCCCACATTGGCATTCTCGATTATTACATTGTTAAGTGATGCATAGCCTCCGGGGGTTACAACAATTCCTTGCCACAAACCCTGCCCATGGGATGATTGAGCAGTCGGGGTGATTGAGGATAGGAAATGAGCACCCTCAGCGATTAACGAACCTGACACCTCGATGGTGTGTCCATCCCCGCCGTCGATTAGTGTGCCCGGTTCAATCGTCAGAACACTTCCTGATTCGACTACGACATCAGCATCAAGTGTTATGCTACCAGACCATGTAGTGTCCTCCGATATTACAGAATTGTTTGCTGATAACAACGGTAACAGCAGAGTTGAGAGGAGTAGTGCGACAATAAACTGGCTAGACAACTGACACTGCCGCATGAAATCACCTTTGCTACGCTAACATATCAACCAAATGGTGGGCCCGCCCAGATTTGAACTGGGGTCTGACGGCCCCCAGCCGCCAAGTATAGGCCAAGCTAACCCACGGGCCCAAGAATCAATCTACTCGCTTGGTGCGCTAAATGGTGCGACCTCTTGGATCAAGTCCAAATGGCCAATATACATTCTGCGACAGCAATACCTCGAGAAACCTACCTGATCTAGTGCGTCTGAAACTTCGGTTCCTGATGCTACCTTCTCGTTAAATTCTTCCCACTTATGGGCAATAACTGCTCCACAACTAAAACATCGTACTGGAATTATCATATTTCACACCTCATCGGTAGGACTTTTGTTTCTTTCGGCGAGCACCGCGTCCAAGTTGGTGCTTTGGTTCCTTTCTTCTTGGGTCGTTGACTAACAAACTTCTGTCGAATCTTAGATATTCGTCGCGCAAGTCATCATCCTGGCCTTCTGCGCCGCCATTGTAGAGAACTAGTCCTCTGGCAATTGCGGTCCTGATTGCGTCTGTTTGACCCATTATGCCGCCGCCAGTAGTTGTGATGTTGATGTCTACTTTGGCTAGCCTATTCATCGCATCAGCAATGATTAGTGGCTCCATGGCCTTTCTCCTAGCCAGAGATGGTTGTAGAATCTCGATTGGTTCACTGTTAACTCTTACTCTGCCTTTGCCGGCCTTGACCGTAGCTCTGGCGATTGCAGTCTTACGCTTGCCTGATGATTCTACTGCCTTACTCTTTTTCTTAGCCATCACTGTTCACCTCCAGTCCATCTGTGACTTGGTGCGCCAAGGTTATGACTGATGTCACCAAGTGATACGAATCTTTCTGGCATACCTCTACGAATCTTACTGTCGTCGCCGTGCTCATGTCCCTCTGGGAGTTCCCCGTCCAAGTGACTCGGGCAGCCAATTTCTACCCTCAGGTTACGCAGCGCCCTACGACCACTGCTTTTGGCTTGGTATGGTAGCATGCCCCTTACAGCACGCTTGAGAATCATATCGGGCATTCGCGGGAAGAAAGGACCCTTTCGAGCGTGGTTTAGCTTATACTTCTCTTGGTATTTGTTGAACACCGAAGTTTTGCTGCCCGAAACAATTGCTTTCTCGGCGTTGACAATTATGACTTTGTCATCTCTGTCATCGCGCGCTGCCTTCAGTAACAAGTCTGCTGTTGCTGATGCTAGACGGCCAAGAATCATGCCCTC
>DUJJ01000051.1:0-1249 GCA_013329865.1 Candidatus Poseidoniaceae archaeon | reverse complement strand
CCATAGGTCATGATTCGACCGCCGGCAGCTTCTATCTTCTCACGAGCACCGTTACTTACACTGTAGGCGGCGACCGTGTGGTTACTGGATACCTCACCACTGCCGAGTAATTTGCCAGGCACGAGGATTGTTGCACCCTCTGGAGCATGGCGGCTTACTCTGCTAAGGTTTGGTTGGGCCCAGTTCTTACGACTCTTTGAGAGGCGTATTGCCACATCTCGCCAAACAGCGGAACCGGTCTCGCGAGACTGGGCTTTCAGTTGATTGATTATATCAACCAACTGAGCGTTTGTCTTGCTATTTGGGTTACTCATTTGACTCCCTCGATGCTTTGAAGCATGCTGGCGAATCGCCAGCCCGTTATGAAAGCACCGACGCGACTAGGTTACCAAAACCCGCGAATATCGCGGCTGTTTAGCAATTATTCATACAGGATATCGCCTTTGGCATCCAACAATTCTACCGTAAGACCGGCTGCTCTACTCTGCATTATTATTTCATCGTGGAGTGTGTCAGAGAAATCATCCAGCGCACCCAAGGCAGTTGCGCCAACAACGTCGGTCAGTTGGTCTATCAGGTGATTTAATACGCAGCTAACACCGTAAGCCTGACCGGCTCTAAAGGCGTGGTCGACACCTCCGACCTCAGGATCCTCGGCCTTCATTCTGAGCATTACCTGCTGAGAATATGCTACTAATGCACCGTATATTGCTTCGATAATCTGGGCAGCCTCAAGATCGCCTAACAGCATTTGCGCCTCACTCAATGCCACTCTAACTGCCTGTCCATAGGTCGCATGGGCAGCGATTAAGTCAGCGGTTTCTTTCTGCATTGCTTGGTCGATTAGGCCTTTCCAGTCTTCCATGAGCAAGTCACAGCGAGTTCGCACCTTGAAGGTTCGCAAGAAATTAAACGTGATTTATTTCAAATCTTGAAGTTCGAATCTTCGCCGTCTACGATACCTGCTTGCCGGACTGAACCATCTGCGGCAACAAACTCACCAGCCTTAGTCTGGTTGTTATATAGATTAACATCGTCAAAGCGCTTCACCATCATACCTTCACCAAGAGCAATAGTCAATGATTGCTGAATCATGCCAAGAGTTGCTACTGCACGATCTCGGTGACTTGCATCGATAGTGTGGTCGGAGTATCTGGCTTCCTCAAAGATGGTCAGGAATGCATCTAATTGCTCGCTTGGAACCATATCAAACGCTTTTCGAACTGCGGCTTCAAATTCTCTGGTGGTC
>DUJJ01000050.1:1512-3773 GCA_013329865.1 Candidatus Poseidoniaceae archaeon | reverse complement strand
GCGGCTTCAAATTCTCTGGTGGTCTCATAGACTTTCTTCATGAAGCCATGCTTTCTAAAGTGCCTAACTAGATTCTTATAGCAATCGAAGATTGCGGCAATGAACTCATTGCTTGCCTCAAGTTGTAACATCGTATCAGTCAGAATACCACGCAGAGCTTGCACCTGTCGACGGGCTTGCGTGCGTTGATAGTATGCTGCGCCACCAATTATTAGCGCCATTAATAGAATAACTAGCGCCATAGTGTTAGCAGGTGTGAAGAATCCAGCATCGGCACTTGCAGACACCGGTTCTCGCCACTGTATTTCATGTGAAATATTGTCTTGGGATGGAGCGAAGAATGTCGAGCCTGGGTAATAGGCAATAATACGCCACAATCCTTGACATGGCTGACCCTCACAGGTTCGTCCATCAAACGCCCACTCGAAGCTCGCAATACCTTGTTCATTGGTTATCGAACGGTTCTCACCGTCGGTAACCCACTCGCCATCGTTGGAGAAGTATTGGCGCAGGAAGAATACCTCTTCATTTTCAACCGCCAAATCTAAACGGTCCCTAATCAACGCAATTTCGCCGATGACAGGGTCTCCCTCTGAGAGGCCATTTACCCCAACATAACGCCATGTTTGCTGAACTTGAATGTCTACTCTGGACCTGACTAGAATATCAACGTCCATATATGAACCGTTCAATGACTTATCCGCATCTCTGGCACAGCCACCATAATTGCTCAAATCCTCTGTCGGTTCGTATGCCACACGTAATACTCGGAAGCCCTCTGTCTTACCACCCGTTGTCTCAACGCCCTTCAGGGTTGGATTTTGGAGCGGGTCACCGCTGAACCAACTGATGGTTCCACGATCGTCAAGGCCCTGACTCGTACGAATACGAGCGACTGGCCTGACATTTTCCTCTGGATCGAGATAAATATTGAGACACTTGTCACCAACGGGGTCACCATTGCTTTGCTTCAAGACGGCATCGATGTGGAAAGATTCCTTCAGGAACAGTCGATAATATTCGGTTCCGTTTGGCGCTAACCACTTATCTGTGGTAGACTTGAAGGGCCCAACATCAGTAATAGACAAAGTAGAATTCGAAAATATCTGATAAGTCAAAGGCAGGGTCTTTGATTTGTAGCGGTACTGGTCACGATTTTGTGAATCAAGCGCGGAGTAGATGATGTTGATATCTGCTTGTCCCGCCTGAACTCCCTCAATATCACATTCTATGACGAAGATGCCAAATTCATCAGTCCTAACATCATTACACTTCGTGATTTGATTGTTGGGGTCATTCTTCATCGTATATTGTGCAGAGACAATTCTACTGGTTAGGTTATTGCCCAGTTCATCATAAAGGCGACCGGTGAGTATCATCGGCTTGTCTTCATACTGGTTGGTTTGCGGATCAAACTCACCAGTGTAGACAATCTCCTCATCCGGCGCATCAATAAAGGTGGTTCCTATCAAATTAAAGCCGTTCTCAATGTTTGGCATGAATACGCGGAATTTCTCGCTGTTCGGGATGAAGGTACATGAATCCCATGCACCGCCCAAGGTTCTGATATCAAGGTCATCAGCGAATGGTTGGCAACCCTCGTTAGGGAGGCTTTCCTCATATCGTAAGATGACGTTGACCGGTCCGAACCCATCAGGTAGGAAGCCTGCAGGGTCCTGTGCAAGTTTGGACGGGGTAAGTGGCAAAACATCTGCCCTTAGACAACCAACGGATTCTTGCCGGCTGACAATTCCATCTTGGTTGGTATCCCAATCGGAAAATTGATCATTATTTCCGTCATAATAGCATAGGTGAGAATCCCCTGCACCCGGAATAGGTTCAGGAAGTGTTAGTTGTCCCGCACCTTGTGGAGCAATAGTAGCAACCAATTGTCGGTAGGTGATTCCTTGGAAGTCAGTGCCTTCAAAGATGACATCAACCAAGCCACCATTAGGAGCATTTGCACCGTTTAGGTTAACAGGGGTGATACTTGGATCATTGGCTCCGTCATCAGTTATCTGAGCAACAAAGTTCCATGAATCACCACTTACTCGGTAATTGCCAAATTCTTCCTGCACCTGCCGCGGTAGCAAATCCGTGACAGAAATATTGGTCCGAGAGATAACCCAGATGTATTGACTAACAGATGAGCCTTTCAGTAGTTTGGATCCGGGATATTCGAACTCTAATGAGAAATTTCCAAGCGAATCGGTACTGTTGATGGTGAAGGGGACCTCAAAGAATCCGTTATCATCAGTGTA
>DUJJ01000050.1:0-1124 GCA_013329865.1 Candidatus Poseidoniaceae archaeon | reverse complement strand
ACCGGTTGTAGAGAGTTGTCAACTAATTTGGCTTGAATAACCGTACTGGTATTGCGATATAGTCTTGGAGTCGAAGTCATTTGGAAGTCAGTAGTTCCAATCACTGTGATATTGATGTATGCGCCAGTAGGTGATAGTGTGCTGGTGTTACCGGTGAAGTAGTAGGCAGAGTTAGTAAAGTCTACTCTTGTGCCGTATGTCTTAGCCGGGTATTGACTTAACCAAGTAAAGTTGTAATCGTAAACCGCGTCACATGTTGAACATGCTTGTGTTGGTTTGGAGGTGAACTGAGTCTCTTGTTGACCGATGAATAGCCCATTGCCGTCGATATCAATCTGTAGCGTTATTGGGTCGTCGACCCACGGTGCGAGGGTTCGATTGGAAACTGTTCCAGTTACTCTGAATCCCTCACCGGTGTTCATTTCTGGAACAATCTCACAACGCACGGCGCTGTTAGGGTCTGCTGGGTCAACCGCTCCGCACGGTGGCAGATTGGTATTACCGCCGTTTACTAACGCAATTGACCAATTATTACCGATAGTGCTGATGAATGGTCTCAGCAGCGCGGCCTCTCCGGTCAGGCTTGTTGGATTGCCGTCCCAGTTAGTTGGATATGGTTTGATTGCTGAAACCTCGTTGTAGTTCAGGCCAGCATTAGTCAAGGCGTCGGCGTGGAATAGTGTTGCCCAGTTACCGAAAGTTCCGTCGCCGTTGTTGATTGTTTTATCGAAGTAATAAACCGGGTTAGTTCCCGGAACAAACAGTGTTCCGTCGATATTCATCCGGTGCATTACTCTAACATTTTCCGGCTCTGTATCGTCACCATATAGGTATGGGAACGGCCATTCATCGGCTAGCTCAGGGAGAACCTGCCCGGTAACGAGATAGTCGCCTGCGGGTAATGTTGTATTGGTGTACAAACTGGTAAAGTTGCCCGTAACTGGGTCGCCAGTTACCGGATCTGTAACAACTACGTGCCGTTTTGTTAGGTCATCCCAGATGATTTCCTCATAACCACCAGGAATTTGTCCAGGACCATTGTCCAAACTGGCATTCAACCGAATTTGGCGCCAAGTACCGGCAATGCCAACATCTTGCACAAATGTCACTGAGGCAAATCCGCG
>DUJJ01000171.1:17786-17925 GCA_013329865.1 Candidatus Poseidoniaceae archaeon | reverse complement strand
ATCTGCCGAGCGATCAAATCCGCACCGTCTCTCAATTAAGGGCTGATGATATTGGCATGTGTTTAGCGATTGACGCAATCGCAACAAAAATTTCGGGTGTGCGGCCGAGAATCTACTCAGCATCATTTTCGTGCTCATC
>DUJJ01000171.1:4787-17447 GCA_013329865.1 Candidatus Poseidoniaceae archaeon | reverse complement strand
TGTGGCCATATTACGGAAGTAAAACAGCCTAACGAACAGGAACTGATTGAGCCAATAGAGTGCTCACAAATCGATGGTGGTTGTGGCAGACAGAAACGTCAAACTAGATTTGTCTTACAAGAAGATGAATCGATTTTAATTAATTCTCAATTTATTGAACTTCAGGAATCACCGGAGCAGCTGAAAGGCGGGATTCAGCCAGAACGGATAATCTGTATTGGAGAGCATGATATTGCTGGTAAATTGAATCCAGGTGACAGGGTAAAGGCAAACGGTGTGTTGTTCATCCGGTCCCAAAGAAAGGGCGGCAAGGACACACCGGTGTTCGACATTTTCCTGCGAATTCATTCATTAGAGCGACAAAACGTACCACTAGAAGAAATTTTGATTACTGAGGATGAGGAGTTGGAGATCAAAGAATTAGCCAGTCGCTCGGACATCTATGATTTGTTTAGTAGGAGCATCGCTCCATCAATTTTTGGTATGGCGAGAGTCAAGGAATCTCTGATGCTCCAACTGTTTGGCGGTGTTGCGAGGTTAAACCCGGATGGGACCAGAAACCGGGGAGACATACACATATTACTGATGGGCGATCCTGGGGTTGCGAAATCACAATTACTCGATTACATGTCAAAGATTTCTCCCCGCGGTCAGTTTACCTCGGGTCAGTCAGCTTCTGCTGCAGGACTGACAGCGGCGGCCGTGCAGGATTCAGCCGCCGATGGACGCTGGACCCTAGAAGCCGGTGCATTGGTATTGGCAGACCTAGGTCTAGCGGCAATCGATGAGTTTGACAAGATGAACGAAGGAGATCGTTCTTCTATGCATGAGGCAATGGAACAACAAACAATTTCATTATCCAAAGCCGGAATAAATGCCAGTCTCAGAACAAGATGCGCAGTATTGGCTGCTGCTAATCCAAAGAATGGACGTTTTGAGCCGGTATCTGATACACCATTCACCGCACAAATCAATTTAGCGCCACCGCTAATATCTCGATTCGATATAATCTGGCTGTTGACCGATAATGCAGAACAAGATCGTGATGCAAAAATTGCTCAGCACATAATCAATAATCGGCTTCTTGGGACCAGTGAACTACTTGTCAATCAAGGCAGTGCACCAGACCCGGCACGAAGGCTGTCATCAACGACGCAAAAATCGCAGGATGGTGATGAAATTCTGACCAAGGAATTGATACGAAAGTATATTGCCTACTCAAAGCGAAGTATTCATCCTAAACTCGATGAAGAAGCGCGTAATAGGATCGTTACATTTTATGTTGATACCAGAAAAAAGGGTGGCGAATACTCAGATAGCGTCTCCATTACTGCACGTTCGTTAGAGGCCGTAGCGCGTATGGCTGAAGCGAGCGCACGTATACGATTATCAGATATTGCCAACCTAGAGGATGTTGAACGAGCGATACGCCTAACCAGAACTTGGCGTAACGAGTTGATGGGCGAAAACTTCGATATGACGACCATTGAGTCGGGTAGAAAAGCTTCGGCAAGGAATCATGAAAGGCTGTTAATGGACACAATTCGCGACTTAGAATCAAGGTCAAATGAGAAAATAAAGTATGCTAACAGAATTGATATTTACAACGAAATGCAGAATTACGATGTTGATCGGAGCAAGGTTGACGATATGATTGAAAAGATGGTAAGGGATGGAACGTTGATGCTACCGAAAGGCTATGACACCATCCAAACACTCAGATAGTAATCGTTGGAATCTTGAATAATGAACTACTGGGATTGTTATGGCGGAGTCTAACTATCCTGAACCATCAGGTGATGTTAGTGATGTGGAGAGCCTCAATCCGGACCAGCTCGGATTCATGTGTGGTATCGAAGTTCACCAACAATTAGCAACCGGGAAATTACATTCTCGTCAATCTGGTGATTTGTTTGATGTTACTATGGACACCCTGCCAGACGATTGGCCAAGATTTTCTCGGAGGTTGCGAGCTGCCCGGGGCGAGGGGGGTAAAATTGACATCGCCGCCCGGTTTGAGTCTAAGCGCAATCGCTCATTTGAGTATGTCCAGTCACCAAATTCTGGTTTGATTGAGTTAGATGATCAACCACCACTGGCTCATGATGCTAACGCTCTTGATATCGCATTGACGACTTCGGCCTTGTTAAATGCAAAACCAGTATCTCTACTACAGACTATGCGAAAAACAGTCGTTGACGGCTCAAATACTAGCGGTTTTCAACGAACTACATTGATATCGACTGGTGGGACACTGGAAACCACAACCGGCCCTGTTGGCATTTCAGTTTTATGTCTGGAAGAGGATAGTGCAAGGAAATTAGATACTTTTACTACGGTCAACGGCGAGAAAGTAATTTACAACCTTGACAGACTAGGCCTACCGCTGATTGAAATTGCTACAGAACCGGATGTCAAAACCCCGGAACATGCCAAGGAAACCTCAATTGCCTTAGGTAGAACACTGCGTCAGACCCGTCGAGTAAGACGTGGTTTGGGAAGCATCAGACAAGATCTCAATGTATCGATTGCCTGTGGTGATAGAATAGAAATCAAGGGTTGTCAAGATCTAAACTGGATACCGCGGATTATTAAGTTGGAAATGGCTAGACAATTGCATTTCTATCGCTTGGCCAATGAGTTAAGAGCGGAATTCAATCTGCCACCTTTATCTAGCGACCGCCGTGAAGACGATGCTGAAGTCGAAATTGATGTGGCCGAAACGGTTGCAGCAAGGCTGCCACTGAAATCCGTTGATGTGACAGAACATTTTGCAGATTGTGAATCTAAAATGGTGAAAAACGGACTAGCAGAATCTCACGTAATGCTGGGACTTCCATTGCCAAGTTTAGCAGGTAAGATTGGCACCAAGCAACTAGACCCTGACGGTGCCCAGTTGCCAAGACTTGGAAGAGAGTTGGCTGGCGCTGCCAAGTTAGCCGGCGTGAAGGGGGTGTTTCATTCAGATGAGCTACCAGCATACGGTATCACTCAGACCCATGTTATGAGAATTAGAGAGCAACTCACTTTAACTGATAGTGATGGCTTTGTGTTATGCCTGGCACCAAAATGGCAAGCTGAATTAGCACTTGAAAGCGTTCTGTTCCGCGCCCGAACCGCTTGGCACAGGGTGCCACAAGAAGTTCGTAATGTTGTGATTCGCAAGGGGGCGCCCGAAGACGGTACAACAACTCCCATGAGGCCGCTACCGGGCGGTGCTCGAATGTACCCAGAAACCGATATTCCCGCTCAAGTGATTGATGAGGACAAATGGCAGTCAATTATCGACAATCTGCCGATGACAGATGCTCAGCGACAAGCAAGGATGGACGACTATGATGTTTCAGCGGATCAGAAAGAGCAAATTTTGGCCAGGGAACTTGATGATCAATTTGTTGAATTTCATCACAATTTACCAGCCAAGGCTTGGGCCACTGTATTGTTGGAGAACGATGCTGTTGACCCCCGTTTATCGAGTCGTGTCCTCGCCGCAAAAGAACAGGGTGAAATAACTCGTGAAGCTATCAATCAAGTGATTGCTCATTTCTCTAATCGCCTGCCGCAACTTGAGGAAATCACTGCATATGCTAAACAAGCGGGGCTTAAACCAGCCGATGAATCAGACCTCGTTGGAATCATTGAATCGGTTATCGCTGAGCGTTTGGATTTTGTGAAGGAACGAGGTTTTGGTGCAATTGGACCACTGATGGGTATTGTGATGCAACAAGCCGGTGCTGCCGATGGGAAGGTAGTCAGTGCGTTACTAAAACAAGCAATTAATGATGCAATCAAGTGACTAAAATGCGCAAAAATCTGATACTAGTTGCTCTGATAGCAATCATTCTCCTACCCTTCAACCAAGCAGAAATTAGCTCTGATGTTGAGGATGAAGTATTATCCTTTCAATGGAACATAGATTTTGGGGAGGTCTACGTGTCAACTAAACCCCTTGCCACCACTGAAAATATCTATGTCAGAACCTCCTCCTCAAGTTTGGCTCAAGGGGTAGCATCAGTTTATTCGATTTCATATGATGGTGTAGAAAATTGGCGGGTTGAGAATAGTAATTCAACCATGTCTGACCTATCGCCTCTGGCCTTCGTTAATTCAGGTAATGGTGCATGTGGGGAATGGCCAGACATGCTATTAGTGGGCTGGTCAGATGGCTTACTCCAGGCACTCAATTCAGATAGTGGCGAAGTAGTTTGGCAACACTATACTGAGACACGTGGTTGGGGAATAACCGGTAATATGCTGGTTGAAGAAGAAACAGTAACTGTGCCAACCAGAAACAGCGTTGATCAACTCTGTCTTAACGGCGACTTACTATTTTCTCAAGATGTAGGTTATGGCTGGCGTAACGGCATAACATATGCTGCTGGATACTACTGGACTGGTGATGAAGTTGGTAATCTATGGTCTATCAATAGTGCCGGTGTAGTAAATTATTCAATTGGCGACGGGAAATTGAGGCATTCGCCGCTTCATTTGCCCAACGGAGATTTACTCCTACATCTACAAACTAGTATTGGCAGCACAATATTTCAATTTGATACACAATTGAACACAGTCACTGCAATAACGGAATCTGGCTTCAGCCCTGGCAAGCCAATTGTCGTTGACGGTTATATCATTACTACGGATTCACAACATGTCACTTCACTGAATTGTGCAAGCCAGTGTTACGTGGTAGATTTTGAGCCATTTCACTCAAATGGTGAAATCTCTGAAGTGTTTGGCAAGATTGTTCTGCCAAGGAATACAGTTGAGGGCGGTTATGGCCAATTTTCTCTAGCACCAAATGGTGAGTTAGAAACACTTGGATTAGCGACCTACAGCGATGATTGGTATGGCACGGCGGGGGTTGAATCCCAGATAATCGATGGCCAAAAATTCCTCCTTTTAGTAAACGATAATGCCAATCTGAAATTATACTCAACCGATGCACCTAAGCCAATAGATGCCGATGGTAGCGAACACCAGTGGGACACAATTTTGGTACTGCTCTGTGCCTTAGTTTTGATATCTGCCACCAGTATAAACATACTTAGAGAGAGGTTTCAATCAGCATTCAAGTTTTTCATTCTATTCTGTACCGTTTTACTATATTTCACCCTCGGAGACGTCATTCAAAGTTGGTCCGAATTAATCAACGATGAGACTCCCACGTCAGAAATCTGGAATGATGAATGGCCGGAAGAATGGCTAGGTACACAAATCGTGATTTTCGAGTTTGCTGACCAAACCGTTGTATCGGGAGGGCTACTTGACCATGATACAGTCCTAAGCCTGACAGAAGCAGCGGCGGAACAACAAGGCTTTGAGATTGAGATAGTGGATAGTAGTCTCGGTAAATATCTAGTGAGTATTGACGGTCGCGCAGGCGAAGGCTGGGAGTATTCAGTGAATGGTCAACCGGGCGTAATGTCTGCCGAATATAGCACGGTCGAATCTGATAGCGTTATCTCTTGGATACAACTCTAACATAGGCAATGCTCAAGAAACTCAACCGCTAGGGCCAATCATGTTCCAGTCGTATGGTATCCACGGTCCGGTCTTAGGACCCGTCACAGGATTGGCCATCGACGTGGTATTACTGTCCCTTGCATTTTGGATGTTAGCGTCACCAGATATGCGAAAACCGAATAACATTCTTACTTTCATTACGCTTGTCGCTAGTATTTCACTACTGCGAGTTGTGATGGCCCCGCTGCCTAATATTCAGCCGGTAACCGTTGCTGCCTTGATTATTGGTGCCCAATTGGGCGCTCGTCGAGGCGTTGCGTTTGCAGTTTTGGTTACCATGATTTCCAATTTCATTATCGGCGATGGAATCTGGACATTATACCAAGCAATCGCTTGGTCGACAGTAGCAATAATCGGGGCTAACTCGAATATTATTTCTGATGGGAAGCTGGCATTGAACAAAGCCTACGGTTATGCAATAATCTGCGCCTTCTTGTTTGATTTCATAGTTTCACTCAGCGTTATTGGGACTGTTTCACTAGGTGAATTCATGATATATCTACTCAACGGAATCCCATATGATTTACTTCATGCACTAGGAAATCTTACTGTTGTAGCTTGGTTCGGCAGCTGGTTTAGTGATTCCATTGCCCATTTCCAAACCATGGAAGAAATTGAACAAACGGTAGTAGATGGATATGTCACGAGAACATGATGGTCCATCAATGGCTCTCATCGTCAGAAAAGAGTTGCATCTATCCAGCGGCAAAATTGCTGTTCAATGTGCGCATGCAGCGGTAAGTTGTGCTTTAATGGCGAAGAAAAATGAAGTTAGAATTATGGAGCGCTGGCAGGCAAGCGGTGCGAGGAAAATCTGCTTAGAGGTTGAGGATTTAGCAAGTCTCAAGTCGATCATGACTCAAGCTAAATCTGCAGGTCTAATCACATATTTAGTCAAAGACGCAGGCCAAACCGAGGTCGCGGCTGGAACGATAACGGTACTAGGAATTGGTCCAGGGCCACGTAACAGTATCGACGCATTAGTCAGTGATTTGAAACCCTATTAACGGCTGTGATTCATGTGGGTTTACGTTCGTTCATTCATCGTCTTACTGCACCCAAAGTTTCCTCTGGATATGTTGATAATGCAGTCAAAATGGTGTTGGTTGTCAACAGTGAACTAAAGATGGGCAAAGGTAAAATCGCCGCCCAGGTAGGCCATGCTGCCGTTTCAGCAACTCTCAAAGCGGGGCAATATAATCCTCCTGACCTAGATTCATGGTTAAAATCCGGCCAGAAGAAAATTTGCGTAAAAGCAGATTATGATGAAATAAAGCAATTAGTTTCTAAAGCAAACTTAGATGGCATTCAAACCGTTGAGATTACCGATGCAGGTAAAACCCAAATTCCGAGCGGCTCCTTAACAGTGGCTGCGTTTGGTCCTTGCGATGAGGAAAAGTTAGAATCGCTAACCGGGCATCTAAAATTGTTGTAAAAGCCGCCTAGTTCATCAATGATGGCCGTTTGGTTAAATCATGCGAGAGTATAACCTCGATAGAATAGACCTTCGCAGTGATACAGTGACCCAGCCTACTAGGGCTATGAAAGAAGTAATGATGAAATCTGTTGTAGGCGACGATGTTTTACAAGACGATCCAACCGTCAAACAATTGGAAGCTAGAATCGCTAAGATGTGTGGTATGGAAGCGGCACTATTCGTCCCTTCCGGAACTATGTCGAACGCAATTGCAATCAGAGCACACACCTCTCCCGGTGATGAAATAATCATGGAGAGAACGAGCCATATATACCAATATGAAGGAGGTGGCTATGCAGCATTGTCCGGAGTTTCTGTTGCTCTGATTGATGGAGAAAAAGGCCAATTAACCGCTGCATCGGTTGCGAAAGCAGTCCGTAAGGCAGAGGGAAGTTTAGGGCATTACCCTGATGGAACATTAGTCTGTGTAGAAAATACTGCTAATCGTGGCGGCGGCACTTGCTACGATCAACAAACCCTTGACGCCATTGCCTTGACGGCGCGCGAGCATGGTTGCGCAATCCATATGGACGGAGCGAGGATTTTCAATGCAGCAGTGAAAATGAATACTCCAATAGATAGAATGTTACGTGACTTTGATTCGGTTTCTATCTGTTTGTCAAAAGGCCTTGGCGCACCAGTCGGTAGTTTACTAGTTGGATCGGAGCAGTTTATTGCTAAGGCAAGCAGGTGGCGGAAATTATTCGGTGGAGGTATGCGGCAATCTGGTTTCTTAGCAGCATGCGGTCTGTTCGCTTTAGATCATAATATTGAGCGATTAGCAGAAGATCATGAGCGAGCAAAGCGTCTAGCAATCAGCATTAACCAACTTGACGGATTTACCATTGACTTAGACTCAGTTGAGACCAACATGGTCTACATTGACAGTGAAATGGGGGCAAAAAAATTAATGCAGGAATTAGCCAATCAAGGAATAGATGTTCTAGATGTTGGACCGACTGCCGTACGTGCAGTAGTCCATTTGCATGTTACAGATTCGGATATAGATCAGGTCATCGATGTTTTTACAAACCTGGCTAGTTAGATTAATTGCGTCTCGAAAGTATGGCCGCACAGAATATTGCTCCTAGGGCAATTAACACTCCAAAACCGGGAATGGAGTTCTCGTTTTCATCAGAGATAACTTCTCCCGGCGCTTCCGGTATGCTCATTACATATACTAAGTGAACTTCTAGGTCATTGCCGTCATACGCTGACGGAATTTCTATAGTTGCTGAGCCAGATAATTCGCTTCCTAGATCTGTAATATTACGCACTATGTCATGATAACTACCGGCACCATTGCCACCGTCTGAAAATTGAGCGGTGTCCTCGACAAACCATGCATTTACATTGAGAATCATATTTGGATAAAGTGACATATCTAGGTCTAGGTTCCAATTAATAATGCCAAAACCGTCTGGTATTTCGCAATTACAATCCGCTTTTGGTGTCCACGCAAATGAGGATAATGCATCACCCAGCCCTAATGGAGTTGCAATCATTGCTCGATAATCGCTTTCTAAGGAATCAGAGTCAGGTAAAGTCCCCGCTTTTTTTATGGTTCCATTAAACGCAACCACTGGAGGTACTGATATCTGATAACGCTGGGTGAGATAGGCTGAAGCAAA
This sequence comes from Candidatus Poseidoniaceae archaeon, assembly GCA_013329865.1. Lineage (GTDB taxonomy): Archaea > Thermoplasmatota > Poseidoniia > Poseidoniales > Poseidoniaceae > MGIIa-L1 > MGIIa-L1 sp8725u. The sequence continues at coordinate 8,813 of DUJJ01000171.1, read as the reverse complement.
ATCGTCTCCCAATGGGTCCTCATGGTCAGGTGAGCGATGGAACTCATACTTTTGGACGAGTCCTTCGGATTCAAGATCATCCAATACAGCTTCAGCTTGTAAACAATTATCGCACCATGTCGCGGTAAAGTCTTCTGCAATTGCCGGCAATTGGTCGATTGGCGAGGAGTTAGTTGTTAGGTTCTCAATCAAACTGTGTTGGCCACCAAATACTGCACCGGTATTAGTCGGCTCGGCAGGTTTAGCATGGGTCGAAGGCATCGCCATAGCCAGTATTAAAAAAATCACGACGATGGTCAAAAGTCTGCGCATAGAATCTCCATTGCGCACATTGCTAAGAAACCATCTGTAAATTGCATTGATGGATTTTGCCATAAAATTATTGCTTCAATAACAGTTTTCAATAACTAGTTTGACTAGGGATAAACTTACGGGGGATTGGTTATGACGGAATCGTTGTATGTTATTACGTATAAGTCAATGCTCAGTAGTGGAAAGATGTTGCACAGCTTGAGTCGATTGTTGACAAATAATCTGATGCAGTTTTTATCGTGTCTTTCCCCAGGGCAAGTCTTCAATAGGTGTCGCCCAAGGTATACTTTCAGGAGGGGTAATATTGCGTATTAGTGAGGATAGTCCTTCGATGCTTTCGGTTGAACCCATTGCGAGTGGACGACTAATTCCTGATTGGCTTGTCACAGATTTGATTATGAATCCTAATACCGACAAACTGATCATTTATCCTTCGGAAAACGCTAGGAAAGCATGCTTGGCCAAACTTTCCGAACATATTTCATCAATTGATACGTCAAAACATTTAACCCTCAAGCGGCTATTTAGTTCACTTTTTCTCGACCTTAGATTACCAAATGTAATGGATAATGACAGTCTATTGTTTTCCCTAGTTCATCAAACCATGGCAAGGTGGGCCAATTCGGGAAAATTTCCACTAATGTTTACTGCGTCTGAAGGCAGAAAGTGGAGTGAGTTTAAGACTGAAAGGCTACTTCAATTGCACGCGGAATTAAGTGAATTAAAACCTCCATGGAATTGGGATAATGATCCCGGTGTCAAGGAGTTTAGATCATTGATTTTGCAACTCGAAAAACGGACCAAAAAAACTCATCCACATTTGATGAAGTTACATCTGTTTAAAAAACTCCTAACCTGTAACGAGATTCCATTCACTCTAAAGGGATTAAGCGGAGTCATAGTGCTAGACCACAGTCCAGAGTTTAGTGAAATGGATCGTGAATTACTAAACTTAGTTTCCAAAATAATACCAATTCATCAGTTATGCAATACTGGATCTTTTCGGTTAGGCTTTCATGGCGCCTATATTCAAGATGTTGAGTGGTCAACAGCGAAGACCTTACCGAAATGGTTACCGGCCCACAAACTGTCTTCTGAAGTCGATGAATTAGAATGGAGATCGGATGCTGGTGTTGAAAAGGCCACAACATGGCACAGAATTTCACTGGAAAGAAAAGAACATCACATTTCTTCTACTATCGAATTGGTTAGTGATTATCTAACAAGCACTCAAGGCAATGTAATTATCGTCGATGCAGCAGCGGAAAAAAATCAGAATTTCTGGGCGACGAGATTGAATGATCTGGGTTTACTTTGCAATCTTCAATCGAATAGATTGCGCGAACAATCCTCAATCGCCGGATTACTAAATGCTTTGAATATGGGCGAAGGATTGGAATCGTGGTCTTTTAACAAGTTTAGACGACTCGTTGAAAATACTAGTTTCCCAGTGAAGTTTTCACAATTATCAAAACTCGTTCACCCAACATTCCCAGATTGGAAACCGATACCACATCTAGATATTTTACAGAACATATCACTAAACTTCCATGTTTTAGGAGGCCCAGGGGCGCTCGAAAGATGGACGTATACGTTATCGATTGCAAAACCACCATTAGGTAGTGATGAAGAAGTAATGAAACAAAAGTATGAGGAAACTCAGTGGTGGCTGGCAAACGTCGTGAGAATGTGGGCGCCGCTTTGTCATGAGTCCAGTGAGTTGTCAAAAAGGGACCATATCGGGTGCTCATCAGCAGTAAAGTTGCCACTAACTGAACCGGTTAAAGATGGTACTGAATGGCTTAACATGATTTTCCAAGCCCTTGATTTTGCTAAACTCGCCGGGCATGAAGCCAAATTTTCCAGAGCCATTCCAGCCCTGCAAATTGTTTATGAAGAACACCACCGAATCTTTCGAGAGCTCAACCAATTGGAATTCGATTTGCCCACAGATTTTAACAAATTTATAAATCACATTTTGCGGATAATAGACAAAACTGAGCTACCAGGTGGTAGAACAGAATCACAGGACATCGCGATTCTGACCCCTGAGCAAGCGTTTGGGATGGAAGCAGATTTAGTTATTTTATCCGGTCTTGATACTGAATCCTGGCCGATGAAAGCACCTAAAGTGCCGTGGCTTGATACTGAATCAAGGTTGAAACTGGGGATATTAAATCAAGATATCGAGATTCGTAAAGCTAGACATCAACTAAAGCATCTACTTAATGCTGCTAGCGTTGTTGTAATACTAGATACCACGCTAGATGATGCTGCAGGTCCTTGCGCCCCGCTTGCGGAGTTTTTACAATACCAGACGAATATCCAACAGTTCCAATCAATGAAAAAGATTCCATCATTTGTCAAGTCAGAAAATTATGATGTTGATAATTCAGACAGGCCCTGGGACTTATCCACCTCAGATATAAGCGAGTCGCGAGGGTGGCTAACCCCCCGTCCTTTTTCCATGACCATGTCTACGCAAGGCGCAATCGGCAATCGCTCGGGCCACAGAGGAAGAGATGGCATACAGAGGGCAGGCCTTAAACTAGTCAATAACCAAGAAATCAATCGCGCACCAATTTCAGTGACTAACTTAGCGAAATCACATGAGTTTGAGATTTATAATGATAGATTGAAGCGCCAACCGAGTCACAAAACTATCCAAAGAGGCGAGTTCCTAGCATGGGAGTCTAGAAATTTCATGGTCTCGGTTGATAATTTAACACTACGCCCCTCGCAATCCCAAGCTGAAATGATTACTACTGATAGTAAATCATGGCCACACCTTGGAAAAAAGGGATCAAGGTCCAATAGTCCAGCAATTGACCCTAGGCCTCTGCCACCATTCGATTCAGGAAGTATAGCATTTCAGTCAGTAACAGGCCAGACTTCGCAAAATCTCAATCAGAAATATTGGTCTGCAAGTAGAATCCAATCATGGTTAAGATGCCCCCGTGGTGCTTGGCTTGAAAAGCATCTATTAGCGAACCAACCAGAAGACTCAACAGAGGATATTGATAGCAGAACAAGAGGGCTACTGGTTCACGAGGTTTTAGGCCATATACTACAACAACATGGTTTGACCGTCGGTGGCCAACCGACATCCTTAGCAGTTCCAATATTTCAAGGCAAATTAGACACGATTGAAAAATTGTGGCACACATCGCTAAAGTTTATTGAACAAAATGCGCCATGGCTCGCCCGAAAAAACGCCGTAGCCCATCACAGGTGCCGAGACATGTTAGGAATTGATTCAAGCACCTGGCAACAGCACCTTGCCGGTGAAATAACCTTGCAGCCTATTGGAAGAATTGGTAGAATGCTTGAAGCAGAGCTAGCATTGACAAGTAGCGCACCAATAGCCTGTGAATGGAACCTAAACCCTACTGGCAGCGACTGTATTATTACTGCCCAACTAAACGATAAACCTGATTTTGAATTTCGACTATCCGGCAGAATCGACAGAGTTGATGTTGTTTTAATTTCTGATGAAAACAGAGAGCGAGCTAAAAAAGACGGCATATTGAATGAGCAACAGAGATGGGTGATAATTAGAGATCTGAAAAATATTGAAGGGCCTAAACATGGTAAGCAGGGCAGTCGTCACAGAACAGCAATTTTTGATGAAGTTCAATTGGCCCTATATGCACAGGCATGGGAAAATGCCAATCCTAATGACCGAGTGGTTGGAGTTGGAATAAGCGAAGTGGG
>DUJJ01000171.1:490-4392 GCA_013329865.1 Candidatus Poseidoniaceae archaeon | reverse complement strand
TGATGTAGCAATTGGAGTTGTGACAAATTATACTGCCAATCATTTCCCCCCACAGCAAGAAGGTTTTGATGGGTATGCAAGCGGATTTAGGGCATGGATTGGAGAGCGAATAAGAACATCAGCGCGAGCAATTTCATCAGCCGAAGAGGGCAATTTCCACCCCACGCCATGCCAGTATTGTTACTATTGTAAGAATAGTGGAATGAGTCCATCTGCAGAACTAGCGGGGGGATGGCAATGATAGAATTCAATGATAGCCAAATACTTGGTTTAGATTTAGACAAACACATCGCTTTAGATGCGGGTGCTGGAACCGGAAAAACCACAGTTATGGCTGAAAGGTATGTTCAACACCTAATTACTCCGGAACAAAGATCTCGCATTTTACTTCCTAATGGGCCTAGAAAGCCGCTACAAGGTCACGGGGCACTAAGAGCACCGGCAAGAGAAAGAACTGAATTAACCGAATGGCAAGGGTTACTACCAAGTGAGGTTGTGGCGATTACTTTCACTAAGAAAGCCGCTGCTGAACTAAAGTCCCGAATCAGGGCACGTTTAGAACATACTCGCTACATGCCTACGGGCAAGAGTGAAGGGCTTTTCGACCCCCGAATTCGACGCTCGGGAGATATTGAGATGTTATTATCTTCCCTTGATGAAGCTCCGATTTCTACAATAGACGCATTTTTGCTGCAACTTGTTTCGCCAAATATCGATTTGGTTTCAATGAACCCTAGCAAAGCACAAATCTCCGAGGTAAGGTCGCCTCTTCTGATACAAGAAACAATACACTCTGCATGGAGGATAAGGTCAAACATCGATGCAATAGAAGCAGGAGTACGTGCGGATGTTGGCAAGTTTATAGAATCTAGAAATAGGCTGGCAATTCTAGTTGGTGGTCAAGCAAGGGCTGAAGTAATACTTACCGGAATGCTGACTAAATCACTGTTTGTTGAAGAATCTAAGAGGGCGATGAAAAAGCGCTCGCAACAAAAGGGGACAGAATGGGATCAATCTAAGCTATTGGATACCGATGTCTTACTCGATATGTTTCTGGAGCCGGCAGGAGGAATAATCGATGAGTTTGCTGATAATTTACACGTCAGATTAAATTCTTGGGTTGACATAATCTTAAGCGAGTATGATGCTTTGGTGTTAAATTGTGAGACCGAGCAAGGTACCTCAACAACCCGTTTTAATCATCTCGTAGATTTAGCCCGGAATTCTTATCCTGACGATGCAAAAGGCAAACTGCAGTGGGTTTGGCTTGTCGCCTTAGCATCTACGACATATTCAACATTATTGAAAAATGAAATGACTTTCTTTCCTAAAGGGGGTTTACCACAACCAAATCACTGTAATGGATGGATGCCAGGGTTATTTTCAAAGTCTAAAGTTAAAGGCATAACTAACTCAACCAAAACAGCAATTTTCGGAGAAATGCAGGAAATAGGCGCTGTGATGAATAATATCTTATCGAGTAAAGAAGGAAGATTATTGAGAATTCTAGGTCGCAGTTCCTTTTTGTTGAGTCCGATTTCACACCTCCCTTTTATGAACTCTGACTGTGAGTTGCGGACGCAATCAATCAATGATGAATTAAATGATGTAGCTCCAATAGGCAAACTGTCAATTTCCAAGGAACTCCAATCAACCATACTGTCAGATTTGCTTGTTGTCCATTCTGGCTGCCAAGATATAATGAAATTGAAGAAGTCAAACGAGGGAGTTCATGACTTCGATGACATCCAAAGGTTGGCTGCTGACCTATTGTTAGCCAGATGCCCCGACTATGTGCGCGATGATTATCCACCGCGCGTTGTAGAAGCGTTGGATAGCTTAGATGAGGAACCATGGTTAGATTTACACATCCTTTCAGCGTTGAGGCTGGCTGAAAAATATCCTAAATGCTACGAAGATTTGCAACACAGATTCACTATTCTTCAAACAATTCGTCGAAGATTTGGCGCTTTCATTATCGATGAGTATCAAGATACTAATCCGGCCCATTTCAGGCTGTTATCTAGGCTGTGGGGGCGAAGAAAGCACGAGAATGGTGACCCGGCCCCTCCACCAGGCCCATGGGACCCTACAATCTGTATTGTCGGCGACATGAAACAAAGCATATATCGATTCAGGCAGGCAGAAGTCACCGTTATGCAGAGAACCGTGGAGAACATCAAGACAGTAAATCGAATTGAATTTTCTGAACCAAGGCTTCAACACTTAAGAAAACAAGACCACGGCCGAGATCCCCGGCCAGTTGGTGCAGGTGGCGAAATAGGCGCTTTTACCAATCAGCATACAGCAGAATCAGGCCCTCAAAAATCGATGCCGTGGCAACACATTTCAGCAGCATTTGAAGACTCTCCAAAGGACTTCAAACAGTATATCCCAGTCTCACAACAAAGACTTGAAAATAGAAATTTGGGACATATAGATTTGACATCAAATTTCCGAACCTTACATAATTTGCTGGAAACAATGAATGGCATCTTCAACGATGTTTTCGACTCTAGGCACCACATTTTGCCTGGCGATTGGCATGCTAGGGCGCAGGATTTACGGCCGCTTCGGGATGATAAAACTGAAGGCACGCTAGAATGGCTGTTGCCATTACAATCCTCCAAGGCTTCTCCTTTACTTGATTTACTTGAACCAAATGATGTCTTCTCTGATCCCAGTTCGAAAAGTATACATCTTGAACATGAATTAATTGCTTTAAGACTACAAAGTCTGCTAACTGGTAAATCAACTAAATTGTGGAGTGCTAAAGAATCTAAGCTGGTCGAAATCGAGGCACCTAAGACTAGGTATCTTCCTAAGGATATCACTATTTTGGTTCATTCTCGAAAACATATTGCTGATTTATTACGTCGCCTCGAAGCGCGTGGAATTCCGGTAATTTCTGATCGGCAAGGAGAACTACTGAAGCGTCCGATAGTCAATGCTTTGATGTCGGTGTTGAATTTAGTGGCCTATCCGGGCTCAAAATTTGCTGCAGTATCATTTGCTAGATCGCCAATATCAGGCTTAGACGATAACCAAATTCACAAAATATTTTCTGCTAAAAAACAATCCGAAAATTGGTGGCCACTAATTGAGCAAGGCATCACATCAGAGCGTGGCAAAACCCTGATAAATCACCTAAGCACCTTGGCCTCTAAAGGTGCGGTTCACGAGATTTTTGATGTCGTTCTTGACCATTCCGACTTGCTTATGGCCTATCCTGATGACACAGCGAGACAAAATGCCGAACTTTGGTGTTCATTAATCTATGATATTGGGTGTGAATATGGTCATGAAGCAACCGAAATTCACTCGCATTTACAATCGCTTAAGGGATTAGAAAACCAAGGCCCTCAATCACAAACCGTTCCTTCCGGTGGCGCAGTTAGGATAATGACAATTCATGGTGCAAAAGGCTTGGAATCAAGGGTTGTGGTGGTATCTGGACTGTTTCATGCAGGCAAGTCCGATTCATCACTATCTACACGGAATAATGTCCTAGTCACTCCAGAAGTAGTCGCGGGTCGAATAAATCCATGGGCGTCAAGAGATAGACCGTATGATGGCTTATGGGAATTTGCTAAAAATATCGACTCTGCCCAACGACAAGCCGAAAGACGGCGTGAATTTTATGTTGCTTTGACGAGGGTAGAGGATCATTTAATACTGGTGGGTTCGCCAAATACTAACTGCATAATGGACGAGTCTAGCAGCAAGTTAACTTTCAAGAGTAAGCCTTCAAAAAACACCATGGGCGCAATGCTGCTAGACGGCTTAAGAGGAATTTCGCATCGCAATCATATCACAGATTCTCCATGGTTATTACCCAATGATACCTTCGATATCGCCCTATCTCCATATCAAGAAACGCTTGTCAAATTAGACCCGTTTTC
>DUJJ01000171.1:0-150 GCA_013329865.1 Candidatus Poseidoniaceae archaeon | reverse complement strand
TACCAAGACGCTATGCTTGGCGGGACCAACGTTGATTCAATGAGAATATACCATGCACCGGAATGTTTCGAGTCAAGCAATCAAGTAACGCCGTTAGCGAAATGGCATAAGATTGAACATCAGGCCGCGATGGCGGTCAAGAACTTTGCT
>DUJJ01000108.1 GCA_013329865.1 Candidatus Poseidoniaceae archaeon | reverse complement strand
CTTGATGTCGAGTTGAAGATTGTTGATGAATTGAATTCAACCAACCAAACCGTATATTCCAATGATTGGGACACTCCTGAGGACTTGGGTGTTTGCGGCAGCGGCTGCACTTGGGACTACATTGATTATGTTGAAGCGGGTACTCATCATTGGCAAGAACAGACAACACCGTCTTCCGGTTCGGGAACCAATCCCGATGAGTCCCAAGCAGATTACTCGGCAAACTACCTAAATCCTACACATTTCATGTGGTCTGGCGAAACGGTCACCAATAGTAGCGGCGGAGAATGGACAGGTTACGGTAGGAATTGGGATGAAGCAATGGTCCTGAGAAACGTTGACCTAACTGGCTCAGACCGTGCTTTCATGAGCGTTGAATTGTTCCAAGATCTTGGTTTCGGTGCACTTGGTAGTGCAGATACCAACGGATTCGTTGTTGGTGATGTATGGGATGATTTAGCAATGATTGAGGTTGGAAGCGAAGAGACCGGTTGGTCAGTCATCAACTGTCCAGTTTCTGCATACATCTCTGGTGCATGTTTCTCAGGCAAGTCTATGTGGGGAGGTTTCGACCTTGACCGAGCCTACAAAGAGAATGTTGTTGGTGGTTATGCTGAGGGTCTTTACTACTATGGCATCTACGCATTCAATACTTTCTACGGCTGGAACAATTTCACTGATGAGGGCTTAGGTACCTTCGATTTGAGCCCGTGGGCCGGCGAAACCATCGACCTTAGGTTTAGATTTAGAACTGGCTTTGAGGGCTCAGTTGCCGATGACAACGAATCGTTGTGGACTGGCAACGACGGATTTGGTGTTGATAATTTAACCATCACCAAGCAGAACACCGCTTTCTTCCCTAACGTTCAAAACCAACAAACACAAATCAACCTGAATAATCTTGGCCCAGGTCAGGAATATGTGGCAAATCTGCAAGCAAATTTCCTCAATGATACGACGTATCGTATATCAGCGACCTTGTCTAACAATGGCTGGGACGAACAATCATTGAATGATGAAATTATAGGTTATGTGACGCCATTTAATCTGTTCGACCCAGCGTTAGAAACGATTGACTTTTTCTCGCCCGGTGGCCTATATGCTCAAGGAACCTATCCAATTTCAGCAACCACCAACAACTGGGGTAACACCGTCGTTGACTTTGACATTACAGCAACGGTATTCACTGCAGATCCTTCAACTGTTCAATGTGGAGATCCCTCTACTGATTGTATCATAACATTTGACAATGCAACCGATGGGACACGATACACTGAGAGTAACAATCCAAAAGGTTCGTTATACAACGATACAGTTCTGTGTCCATCTGACTTAGTGTTCAACAATGAAGCGTATTGGTTTGGACATCCGTGCTTATCACAAACAGGAACACTTGGTTATGGTGATGCATGGGAGAACGAGACAATGACAATAATCGATGTCGATATGACCGAATTGTCAGGTGACTTCGTATCGATGTCATTCGAATATTACGCTGACACGTTCTATGAAGTCGATTCTCAGGGCAACATCGAACCAAGTGATTACCTTGCGCTCACTGTTGATTTCGAGAAAGATGCTACAGACTATTCAGCCATCGTCTATGGTCAGTGGAATGACTACAATGAAGACGGTACTTGCCAAATCGATGAAGATGGCAATGGTATCGTCAACGCAACTAACCCAATTGATTTCGATGAGATTGAGTATATTGGTGACCCTCGAACCACTGATGGATTGAGTGGCAACTGGAACGTATTCTTCAACTCTGACGGGTTGGTCAAAACAACAAGTATTGATTTAACTCACCTTTATGTGCTGAATACCACATCTACTGACTCGACTGACTGGGAGACTCAATGTATGAGCCTGGCGGACTCTGAGGTGCAGCTGAACTTCGACTTCTTCTCTGATGATGACGGCCGGAACGGTATCAACGACGGGTTTAGAGGAGTTGGTGTCAACAATATAACTCTCAAGGAATTTACCTTTATTGAAGATGCATCATACTCAATCAGCAGAACTGGTGTTGATGCAGAAGATGCCTCAACCGATTTGATTTCAGATCATGACTTTATTTCTGGTGTATACATGGTTGAGGTTGAAACCGTCTTCGATAATACAACTGCTGGAACTAATTGGTTTGGTGCTGAAGAATTATCTACTGCAAACAACATCAAGCGAGTCATTTTTGACGTCAAATCAGTTGACATCTCCTTGAGCCAACCTAACAAACTAGCGTGTCTAGATGAGGTCAGATTGAATTGTGTTCTGCCAATTGATAGTTCATTGACACACAATTGGGATATTTCTGCAACTAACGGCGTGCTGGAGGGTGACTATCTGTTCTACATGAATATCTTTGATGAAACCACAAACTCTCTAGCCCACACAACAAATGCTGGTCCAGCACAAACCTTGGTGCCCGGGCAAAGAATCGATTTGTCCTTCACTCCTTGGGCTGGCTATCAAGACGGCCACACTTACAACATCAGTTACCATGCTGAGTTAGATGACGGAACCCCATCCGGCGACGCCAGATTCTTCCACGCAACTTTCGCCGAGGATGTAGACATCGCAATTCTCTCCGACAAGACTTCGGGTACCTCGACTATAATCGAAGACTTGGCCATCATGGGCAAAACCTACACACAGTTTACCATGAATGACTGGGACACATATTTCAAGACGAATTGGTTTACTAATTACGATAAGATAATCCTACCATGGCAAGACTTCAACACTGCTAAAGATGACGGCGGTGCTTACTACAAGACCCTGTCTGAAACGGTCAACAACGTCAACCGAAAACAAGTGTTGGTCAACTTCATGAGCAGTGGCGGAACGATACAAGCGCATCTGGCCCCTCATGGTACTCAGACTTACGGCCTCGGAACAAGTCTAGAACCAAGACTACCACTTGGCTTGGAAATCACCGATAAAACCAACGGTGCCGAAATTGAGTTTGGTGATATTGAAATTTATGACCCGTTCCATCCATTGATGGACAGTATCAAGCCAAGCAATTTCGAAGGCTTCAGTCCAGTAGCATCCTCAGCCTTGGATATTGCGAGCGAGGCCACAACCGACGTGCCAAAGATTTGTTCTGGCAATCAGAATGTCGCAAACTTCCAATCGATAATCCACGACAAAGACGACACTGATGATGTTCTACTTGGCATTTGTAGTTACGGTGCTGGTGGTATGATAATTTCTACTATCGATGTAGAAACCAACTCTGAGGACGCTAACAGTGCAGAGTTTGCTCTGCTAAAGAACATGCTAGCTTACCAGGTCAACGATTATCCAAACCCATTCGGTGAGATGCGTGAAGGAACAGATATTCTCATCAATGGCGTAGTCCCAGACCCAGCATTAGGTGCAGGCTATGCTACTTACTACATGAAGAGTAACGCTGAGATTACGTTCAGTTACCAATCTGATGCTCAAGTCGATCTACAAACAGACTGGCTAATCTCTGGCCCAACATCTTGGGACATGGGAACCATGGCTCCCGGACAGATTGACCATTATGTCTCGCCACTGTTTGAAACTGAATCATCACCGACCATGACCTTCTGTAAGTCGATTGGCACACAAGGTCAATGTAAGCAGGAAGAGCAGTGGACGGTAACGCTATGGTTGCATGATGACAACGGTCATTCGAGAATGCTCCAAGTAACTGTTGAAACCAACGATGCCAATGCGGATGCATTCAACCCAATCGCCGATGCTTATGTGGTAATCAAGGATACTTACGCTGACAACATCAACCTAGTCGGAACTTGTTCGATTAACGACAATTATCCAAAGTATGAGATAATTCTCGATGAGAGTGGTCAGATTCCAATTGAATTCAATGCTGGAAACTCAAGTGACCCAGATGCTCTAGAAGGTTCTGGTATCGAACGTTATGAGTGGGAAGTCACCTTTGACAAGCCTTGGGATGACCCAATAAGCCTAAACTCAAACACCTACATCAACTATGAAGCGAGCCAGGGTGTTTGGACCTACACATTCGGTGGCTATGGTATTGACGAGAATGGCGAATCCTATGCCGGTAGAAACCTGACCTTTAACCCGAATACTGAAGCACCAATTCAACCGATTAAAGTCAAACTAGCAGTCTACGACAAATCAGGTAAGTGGGACGATGATATGGAATTCTGTTTCGATGTCAAACCTCAAGGATTTGGCGACGAGCCTCCAGTCATCGACTTTACCAACTGGGCTGACCGGGTTGGATACACAGATTCGTATTTCAATCTGTCAGGATTTGTTGTCAGTGGTTCTGACGAGAGTGACACCTTCATTGAGATAACCACCGATGAAACGCTGCTTGATGAAACAGATTTCTTCATTAGAGAAGCTGCCAAGGGCACTGGTGAATTAGCAGTTCTATCCAACAGTATTGGCACAGGGGATTCTTTCGAGTTAAGTCTCAACATCGATGCATTCCACTCTAACGTTTCCCGTGACGTCGAAATATACATACGCGTCTACGAATTCGATCCTTCAAAGGATGCCGATAAACGATGGGTAACAGAACAACAATTGAGCCCACTGGACCCTAACTATGTCCAATTATACAACCCAACCTCAATCACACTAACCCTACCAATATGCCGTGGAGTGGAAGTTCCGTCCGATGTCGAATTAAACGACCCAACAGGTCGTTGGATATTTGTATCTGGTCAGTGCCAGTGGGAAGGCGATTACAGCCTAGTTGATGGTGAATGGATAGAGCCTACTGTCGAAGATGATGGCGGCGGTGCTCAATCGACTACCAACATAATGTTCATTGGAGCAGGCGCATTAGTGATAATCATAATTGTTGTATTAACACTATTATTCCTCCGTAGAAGCGGTGCAGAAGGCATGGATGGCGACTACAAAGACTTCAACTTAACCGGGGCTTTCCAACAAGATCCTGTCGAGCAGTATGTCCAACAACTAATCGCTCAAGGTTACCCAGAAGAAACTGCAAGAGCCTATGCACAACAATATGCAGCACAGGCAGGTTTGGGCGGAGCAACCGCGGGTGCTGCTGCTGCGGCCCCAGCAGCGGCGACCAATCCTGCAATGGAGGCAGCCTACCAGCAATACTACCAGCAATTTATCTCGCAAGGTTATGATGCCCAAACTGCGGCAGCCTACGCTCAACAGTATGCCGCACAGTATGTGCAACAACAACAATGAGCAAGGCGTGAATTGATTGACCTGTGGGTCAATGAGTTCAAAAGAGACAGGTTGCACGCTTCGCCATGGACAAGACTGACAAGTATACAGTTGCCGATATTTCACTGGCAGATTCTGGAGCATTGAGGGTTGATTGGGCAAGAGCTAGAATGCCTGTTTTGGCCGCTTTGAAAGAAGAAGCACTCAAAACCAAACCATTAGCCGGGATGAGAGTTGCAGGCTGTCTTCATGTAACAAAAGAAACCGCTGTTCTGATTGAGACAATAGCTGCCGCAGGAGCTGAAATCTCGTGGTCAGGATGCAACCCGCTGTCAACTCAAGACGATGTTGCCGCATGGCTAGCCACAGAAGGTTATTCTATACACGCATGGCATGGACAGAGTGTTGAAGACTTCTACTGGTGCATCGACAAGACTCTAGAATTCAAGCCTACACTTACCCTTGATGATGGTGCAGACTTGATTGTGAGGGTTCACGGCGAGAAAAGTGAATACGCGGATGGTGTAATCGGCGGAACCGAAGAAACCACAACCGGAGTCCACAGGTTGAGAGCCATGGGTAAGGCAGGAGACCTCAAATATCCAGTAATCGCCGTTAATGATGCAATCACTAAGTGGGATTTCGATAACGTCTACGGAACTGGTCAATCAACAATTGATGGAATACTAAGAGCAACTTCTGTGCTCATTGCTGGCAAAACATTCGTCGTTGCTGGCTATGGTCACTGTGGTAAAGGAGTTGCCATGCGTGCTCAAGGAATGGGCGCCAATGTAATCATCACTGAAGTAGACCCGCTCCCAGCGCTAAGAGCGGTAATGGACGGATTCAGAGTAATGAAAATGGACGAGGCCGCAAAACATGGTGACATATTCTGCACGGCCACTGGAATGAAGGATGTCATTGTTGGTCGTCACTTTTCATCAATGAAAGACGGGGCGATAATCTCCAATACCGGTCACTACGATTGTGAAATAAATATTGAAGACCTGATAGCACAAGCATCGAGTGACAGAACAATTAGAGACAACAACGTCGAATATACCATGAAGGACGGCAGGAAGATATTCCTCTTAGCAGATGGTCGCCTTGTCAATCTAGCAGCTGCTGAAGGTCACCCATCTGAGGTTATGGATATGTCATTTGCTAATCAATACCTCGCACTTTGCCGTTTGGCAAAGGAAGGTTCAGCAATGCAGCCGATTGTTTATGACATTACCACAGAGCAAGACCAAGGGCTTGCAGTTACCAAGTTAGCAACCCTAGGTTTCGCTATTGACAGTTTGACTGATGACCAAACTGCATACTTGGATGACTACAATGCCGGAACGTGATCACTCTTCTTCATATGGCTCGGCGCCATCGGTATCCCAAGAGGATGAATCGGCATCTTCAATATGACCGATTTCATCAAGATGTGAATCAAAATCTGGCAATTCCATATTCCAATTCTTCGGTAGTTTGTTTTTCTCCTCAACGATAATCAGCATTCTCTCCTGCCATGCAACGGGCTTTCTTTGTAAAATATACATATAGAGCACTGAGGTTCTTATCTCCTCAGAAATTATACTGAATCCGGATGATGACTCAAAATTCATTGCTCTCAGTAAATTAAAGGCTGGCCGGTTGATGGTTCTAAACATATTTTTGGTAAATCTCATACCTGCAATAACCGCTATGAAAATGACTATACTAGTCAGACAGAATGCACCAAGCCCCTCCCCAGCAAGAAAGTTCGACAATACTATGACACCGAATAGAACTGGCACTGTTATTAGCATGAAAATTGTCGTTTCTGATACGGGTGCCTTGCGCATTTTTGCTTCTATCGCCCCCCACCCAGGATGACGCCTTTCCCATGGTTTGAAGTGGCCGTCAGTGTTTTGTTCAACTGCCGTATTGAACAGTCCCAGTAATTGATGAACTCGGCCATATTGGCTGGTTGCAACATCCATATTCTCATTGAGTATCGTTTCAATACGCTTACGGCCTTCTTTGTATAGACCCAAATCTGCCAGGATTGTTGCTTGTTCAATAAGCGGTGTAACCTCATAAGGTGCGTGAACTCTAACTTGTTGCCACCAATCTAAGGCATCGAACATAAGTCCTAACTCGTCTGCTAACAATCTCCCTCCTCGTACCCACATATCGATTCTTGTCGGGTCTAGTTTGGTAATCGTCTTGACTGCAGTTAGAGATTTCGAAGCATCAATCAGGTTGGCTGCCTTGCCGTCGGCCAGCAAATGAGCATCAGATATAAGCTGCCAAGCATCAACATGCTCCGGATCTAATTTAACCGCTTCATACGCCTTTTCTAAGGCATCCTCTCGGTTACCCGAGTCCAGAGCCTCTATAGCGTCTAAGTAATGATTCTCTGCACTCACAATCTAATGGTTGCGAATGAATTACTTAATCATCGCGATTTTTTCTGCGTGACCGGGCATTTAACGGTTGAGGGCCTCTATTATGCGCATGGTTAGCAGATTTACCCCTTGCTTTTCGGAACCTACGATTGTTGTTGTTTGGACGGTCTGATCTAGTCTTTGTATGGTTATTCTGACGTCTAGGAGATTTGTCTCTGCCAGAGTTACCCGTTTTGGGCTCTCCGCATCGGTTGCATTCTTTCCTGAATGAGAAGTTTACATTGTCACACTTTTGACAAACCCAGTCATTATCGGCGAAGATTTTCTTATGCCCTTTGCCATCTCGAGAATCCCGGTTGCTAAAATCTCGACCCCGGTTGTTGCCCCTTTGGTTGGGTCGATTAGAATCACGTCGTTGGTTGTTATCACGTCCATCACCTCTTCGATTGCGCCAATTATCACTGCGTGAATTGTTGCGTTGGTTTGGTCGAGATTGATTATCACGGTATGATCGATCATGGCGATTTCGGCTATCTCTTCGGTTTGACTGACCATGGTTACTGCGATACCCACCCTGATTTCGGTCCCGATTGTAGGATTGGCGAGTGTTGTCCGCCGAGCTGCGGTGTTGATGGTGATTATCACGGTTATCTTGTCTTGGGGCTTTTGGTCGAATTTGAGCCTCGCAACCAATGAAATCGTTTGGATTCATCTTCCGGTCAAGATGAGCGATGTGAGCTATCGGA
>DUJJ01000034.1 GCA_013329865.1 Candidatus Poseidoniaceae archaeon | reverse complement strand
GTCAAAACACCAGATTGCTGAATCTATGAAATCGTTATGCTCAATATCGTAAACGGAGGATGTTGCATACACTAATCCATTACTCACTGTGACAATATCTGCACTGCCCTCAAGGGGATGCTGCCACATCACATCGCCATCACTACTATTTATCGCACACAAATGTAACCCTGCGGTTACGTAAACTGTATTTTCATCCACAGAAATTGAGCCAATTCTATCTGGTAGTTCTACGCTCCATTGCAGGTCTCCAGAAGCATTCCATTTAGCCAATCGGCCATTCCAACCGCCGGCAACTAAAGCTTGATTTTGAGTAAGCAATAACGCAGATATTGGCTCGTCTAACGAGCGTCGCATCCAGCATGCGCCAACCAAGTTCATGGCTCGCGTTAATCAGTTCAGCATGATAATACAACTGGGTGATTGTGCACAACAGCATCAATTAATTTCCTTTGTCGGTTTGCTGATGGTAAATGTCAGGACAAAGGCTACCAAACTGAACAGACAGGCCGAGTAATAATGACCCATTGTGAAAAAGGACAACACAGAAGCGGTCCTGAGGAGGTAAACCGAGCCAGACTTTAGTGCCCACATAGCAAACCCTGCACCAAGCAGAGATAGACCAACAAAGCCAATCCCAATTGTTGAATATATCATTGAAGCCCCTGAATCCATCAGCGGATGCTCCATTTGGTTTGGCGAATTATCAATTTCTCTGATAGTACAATTGGTTGAACCATCGGCACAATCCTGTTCAGCAAACTTTTGTTGGGAGGGCATGCTGAAGTCTATGCTGGTAAATCCAAATGGTTCAAACAATGCTGGTGGTGAAAGAAGAACGCGGTTAGAAAATCGATCTTTGTAATTATCACGTTCGACTATTATGTCTACTCTAGTTATACCAGGATCTAATTTTTCCAGTTCAAAATAGCCCTCCGCGTCTGTCTGGGCTGAGCTTGTATTCCAATACTCTTCTTCATACCAAGAAATGTAAACTGTTGCGTTCTCTATCGGCTCACCCACATCATCAAAGACATACCCGTTGAAAATTGCCGACTCATCCGGCGCGTTTTGCGCAAAGCGGAAGACGAACTCATCTGGGCGAACTAATCCAGACTCGGGTTGGGTGAAGTCAATACCATTCGCCAAACCCAGCAAACTGGTGACCAGAATCAACACTACAATTGACTTCCCCACACTGTTGAATTCGTCAACTTCGATAGCTAATGTCGCTCCCGAACTCGCGAACATTAGTTCGCTAGTTGGCTCTGTTAGTCCTGTCAACTCATCAATATAGTCGTCAGTGACGTCATCATCGCCCATGATGTTGCGAGAACTTCTTCCTACTTGACTTCAATGCGGCCACCGGAATTGCTTACTAGACGCGCTAGCGATTGTTGATTGATCCAGGCTGTTACCAATAGGTCTCGATTTTCTTGTTCTTGCTTATCGATTACCATACCCGCCTCATAAACATCTGAAAGATAGCCGGCGATATTTCGCCCCGTATCACTCCATGATAGTTTGATAGTTACTGGGTGGCCAAATAGCTGTTCTAACATGGAGTCCTGCAGCTTAGCAAGACCGATTTCCTGGTGTACTGAAATCCCTAACGGTGTTGCGTAACCATAACTTTCCACTATTGCGGTTTTCTGCGCCAATTGCTCTGTCGTAAGAGATTCAATCTTAGTTAGCACGCACATAACCTTTCTATCGAAATCTATACCTGAGATTTCATCTCCGAGATATCGGGCGTTTACTTCCCGCTGAGTTGCCGAAATTTTACGGTCGAATTCTGCTAGCGAGTCTGTTGCATCAACAAGAAGTAAGAGCATGTCGCATTCTAGTGCCTCTGATAGAGTTGCTCTAAAGGCATCCAAGGTTGCGTTTGGTAAGTTGTCAATGAAACCGATAGTGTCGGCAAGCAATACCCGTGGACTCGCCGCCAACCGCCCAACTGTGGTTTCAAGTGTTGAAAATAACTTATCCTCAACAAGTACTTCTTTACCGGACATTTTGAGAAAGAAACTAGATTTGCCTGCGTTGGTATAGCCAGCAATCCCAACCGTTACTGCACCACTTCTGCTGCGTTGGCGGCGTCGTTCCGCTTGAGCCTTCGAGTGTTTGGTCTGCCGTTTTCTCAATGAGGTAAGTTCTCGATTAACATTAGCAATAACTGCTTGTAGTGCAGTCACTCCGCCACCACCATAACCTGCCCTCTCACCGGTTGTCGTTTGATTAGCCAATTCTCTCAACACTGTTCGGTCGGACTGCAAGCGCGCAATCCGAACCTGGGTTCTGGCTTCCAAAGAGTTTGCATGAGCAGTAAATAATGCAAGCAAGAGGCGAACTCGATCCCACACTTCAACATTAGTCGCATCGCTGACTGCTACCAATTGGCGCGGTGTTGCATTGGTGTGAATTAATACTAGATCGATGGCTTGCCATGGATGGCCAGCAATTCTCAACCGCAGTTCATCTGCTATGTCCTGCAACCTGCCTCTACCAAAATAGCCCTTGACATCTGGCTGACCAGGCTGAAAAACGGTCTCGACAATGGTAATCCCCATTGTCTTAACCAGGCTTTCAAACTCTGTTGTGTCCTCATTGCCGCGGATTAGCAGTATCGCTCGACGGCCCTCATGATTAGTTCTAGCCTCACCTAACGCAACACCACCAGCACCTGCTAGGACGTTGAAATCCGGTCCTTGCTGCGCCATGTATGACCGAAGAGTCATCCTCATATCAGCCCACCCCTTGGAGTGTTCATGGTCGAATCCTATCAAGCTACAATCGAGTGGGTTGGACCGGCAAAACTCGGCACAATACTGCTGTCTGCCGCATCTCGACCTAAGTGCTCTGCAAATCTAACTGAGACTGGTAAAGAGGTTAAGCTAATCGTCACTATTGAAGATGGTTCAATTCAATCCTTACGTGATACCGTCGATGAATTAATGATCGCCTTGGCAGACATCGAAGAGAACTTTCAGTAAGTAATATCCAATATTACTGGCGCATGATCTGAAATTTCAAGGCCTCCCTGGCGTTCTATTTTGATATCCTTAACCAATTTATTGGCTGCATCATTAAGTAGAAAATAGTCTATCCTCCATCCGCGATTTTTAGCCCTTGCCTGTCCCCTATTAGACCACCAACTGTAGATTTTGTTACCCGCTCCGTGATAATCTCTGAATGCATCATGCCAACCATCTTCGAGTAGTTGGCTAAACCACGCACGCTCTTGAGGTAGGAAACCACTCATTTTGGCATTCCCTTTTGGGTTCCATATGTCGTCTTCTGTATGGGCAACATTGAGGTCTCCGCACACAATAACCGGTTCGGAGGACCCGAGAAATGGCTGCAAGAAATTACGCCACTCATCCATCCAGGTTTCTTTGAATCTCTGTCGTTCATCGCCACTAGAACCGCTAGGTAGGTAAGTGTTAATACAGGTAATTCCGCTGTGTTCAGATACTACTATTCGACCTTCTTTGTCGTCAGGGTCAATAGCGGACGGTTTACCGGTACGAACTATTTTCATTGGCGTGCGCGAGAGAGTCGCAACACCAGAGTAGCCTTTTTTCTCTGCCGGGTGTAAGTAGACCGAGTAGCCCTCCGGCCAGTGCCAATTTTTCGGCAGTTGCTCTGGTAAAGCCCGTACTTCTTGAAGCATCCAAATATCAGCGTCAATCGATGAAAAATAACCGTCAATTCCCTTCCGAATTGCTGCTCTGATACCGTTGACATTCCATGACACTAGTCGCATAGTAATCGCTCTCAAACGGCAGTGAATAACAATTTCATTGCTCACAATATGCTGTTGATTCCCTGTGCTGCCCGTTTACCCGTATCTGCTGCAGCATCCGAAAGCGCATAATCAGATTCCACCCAAGCGCCCGCCAGCAGAATCTTATGATTGCCAAAAGTGTCAAATTCGATTCTATTCGAATAGCCAACGGCTATTCTTGTTTGGCGTAGCTCGGTAATAATGTGTTTATTCCAGCCAGCTATATGACGATCGAGCACTAATTCCAATTGAGTCTCAGGTTTGCCATCTTCGATACCAGTGACTATTGCGGAAATATGTGACCCCGAATTCCCCAACCTTGGTTGGATTGCCGCATAGTCAATTATTGCAGCATTTTGCTCGAGATCGATAATACACTGCTTTCCGGCCATCGGTTTGGAACTAAGCCCAACCTCGATGCAGCTCCCAAAGGTAGTAGTTAAATTAGTAAATTTGCCTTCTACCAATTGACTACTAATCGGGTGCAAGATTCGTTTTGCTCCACTTGCTCCACAAGCTAAAATTACTGCATCGCAGGAAAAATTCCGCCCGTCTGTTAGGTATACTTGCTGGTCATCTATTGACTTAACCTCGCACCGTGTCTCAATCAAGACTCCTACCTCATCTAACGCCGCACCCAGCCTGCCAATCAAGCCAATCCATCCCTCGTTGGATGCGCAGAGTCTAGATTTCACTACTGATCTAATGCGATAATCATTGTCATCAATACCCCAATTCGCCAGGAAATTTACTGCTTGAAAGTATGGGTTTGCCGAGCTTCTTTGCTTTATTGCCCGTTTGTTCTGGGCCGCCTGTTTTATGTTTCCAACGGGACGAATCGGACCATAACCAATCACATCAATCTTGTCGAGCCTGATTGATTTAACCACCGGCTTGACCCGGCTCAGCTTCTTGCACATGCGGAAAAACGGCCCCGCTTTGTCAAACAGGTGTGGTCCGTAATGAAGTGAATAGCCGTCAACGTTCTGGGATGTGCCGCGACCGCCGATTTTGGCCTTCTTCTCAAGCACGACAACATGATGGCCGCTAGAGACAGCGTGAATTGCCGCGCTCAGTCCGGCGATGCCTGCACCAACAACTACGACTCTCGCCACAACTAACCCTAGGACGTATCAGAAATGAAACCATTGATTGAGTATTAAATTCAATTTTGTCTACCTTCAATGGCCGAGTTGAGCAGCGTTATTGCGGCCACCATTCGACGGTCCATTGGATGACCGGGTGGAATGGTTAACAATGATTTTTTGATAAGTGGATTAAATTGCTGGTGAATGGTTATCCCATCATGGCCGGGAATTGCAAAATGGAATTTGGCTGGGATAAGGGGGATAAACCGACGCAGAATTGCAATACTGTCTTCGACCAACTCGCCATATTGGTTACCATTAACATCCAACAATTTCCAACTATCCTTGATAATAGATTTTAGGAACTTACGCTTTACAGAACCAATGTGCTCGCTTGTTGTTAAATCAAATACATCATAGGTCGCACTTAAGTCTAGCATCTGCCTTGCTTTGATTTGTAGTAATGGTTGGGTACATGCTGTATCTCCGTAAAGGATGATATCTTCCTTTAATTTGAACGCTTTTTGTTTCGAATAAGCAATGATATTGCCCTCCAAGTCCTTGAACCAGAAAGTCCCGCCAAAAATCTTCAACAATTTGGTTTGAATAATGTAGTTGTCCATATCGAATAGTGGATGCATAGGTTCTGCTAATGATAATTTTTGATAATATTATCGCCTACTCATCCTCAGCAAATTGAATATTTGACGAGACAAAGGCAAGGCAAGTGGCCAACAAAACTGATATCAATATCGTTAAACTAAGTAGTAACCCGGTATTGCTGGCCGGCGGAAATTCACTGAAAGATACGGTCAGGAATACTAATCCTGATGTCACCGCCGCACCCCAGCGTGCGTAAGTATCTTGTCTCCATGAATACATCTTATCGCTAGCATGGGACAAGTAGTCAGCAGCAAAACCCATTCCTAGCAAGACCGCTGGCGCAGTGTTTACACCGCGACCTCCGAGGTGACTTGCTAGTCCGTCAACAGCAATGCCTACAGCGATAGTTCCCACAGCAATTCTCATTGATTTCTCCGGAACCCGGGTCATCAAAAAAGCAATTATCAAAACTATGAGCCCAGCCGCTAGGATTTGGATTATTCTTGTTTGCTCAAATGATTTTGCTAGGTCAATACCAGTGATTAACTGGCCACCAATTTCGCCTGATATCCCGTTCTCTTGGATTAATTGCTCAGTATCAATCAAAAACTGATAAGCAGACTCAGAATCTTCGCCGTCGATAATGGCAATTATCATGCCGCCAACAATATCACCGTCAATGCGTAACCAAGGATCACTCAATATCACCGATTGAGTGGTATTCTCTTGCAGTGCGGCGAAATTATTTTCATTGGTATCTCCAATCCCCAAGATTAGCTTCTGTTGCGTAAGCCCCGTGTCAAATGCGATGAGGTTCTGGTGTTGAATAAATTGTGATCTGAAATTCAATACATCACGGATATTTTCTTCATTACCTGTATCGATATCTAAAGTGATGAAAACGATAGTCCCTGAAGCAATTACGTAGATGTCTCGTAATTCATCAATCTCATCGAGCGACTCATTATCCTCAGGTAAGAATTGCTCTATATCTAGTGCCTCAACCCCAGGCGGTGAGGTAACAGCAATCATCACTAAGAGCACTAAGGCGGTCGGCCACAGCCATTTTTGCTTCTGATTAGTATGGCTTGAGAACGATTTCATGTGTGGTTCCGTAGCTCGTGATGCTAGGTAAAAGTCCTCCAGGACAAAGCGGGTTAGCACCCAGTCAAGTATTATTCCAAATATCATAACCATTGCAAGGCCCCTCTGTGCCTTAATCGGTGAGAATAAAGCCAGAGATATCGCTGCTACTGTAGTTGCCATAGCGAGCAGGAGAATCCTTCTAACGTCGGCGCGAGATTTACTCGAGGATTTGTACCAAAACGCCCCATCAACTGCCACCCCCATAATGATCGGAATCGCAATACCATCGATAACTGAAAACTGATAATTGCATGTTTGTAAAAACCCGATAACAGCACCAACTACCAATACAACGGAACCTAATGTCACTACAGTTACTTTTAGATCTCTAAAGAATAACATCATTATGCAGAATAGAATAATTCCAGTTATCGGTAAAATCTCTCGCAGATCTTGTTTGGCAACCTGCTCTGCTTCCTTGAACAGCATATTAACTCCAGCAGGTTCGAAAATATACGCTGAGTTTGCTGATAACTCTGCACACCAATCGTCCAATACTAACCAATCAACCGGTCTGTCACTAGAGTCAAGCCAAACAAACCAAATCAATTCATTTGACTGTGGTGGTTGGGACGCTGAGGCACCCGAAAACTGTGGACATGCCACTCCCAAGTTACTATTTTTTGGGAGCATTAAAAGTGTAGCCTGAAAAGCATTTACTTCGGCTTGATTCGCGTTTTCTCCGCACCACCCTTCATCATTTATCGGTTGGAGTACCTCGCCCCAACTCGAGGATTCAGATATTGATTTATTTCTAGTCATAAAGGCTGATTGCCATGCAGATATCGGGGATTCCAGACGCTTAAGATATACTTCGTTGTGTTCTAAAGAAAAATTAGTAGCCACGTCGTTATTGATTGACGCCTCTATGGATAACAACTCATTGACTCTTGAAAAATTGCCTGTGAGCGGCCCTCCCTCATCGTGTACAACCCTGACCAACAACTGCTCTGAAGTCGTTCGATCATTACTTTGGGTTTTAACGCGGTTTAGTGCTTGATCATCAAAAATGTAATCGGTAGCCATGGATGCTTCCGGTGGTGAAATAAGCAACGGGATAGCCATTATAGCGAAAACTACTACCACAATTAGTTTAGCCGATTTAGACATGTGTTCACCTATGCGGTGAATCAGCGCCATTCTACCCAAGCACCAGATTCAGGGTCTCGATAGAACCAGTTACCACTACCTGCCGGGAATTCTAACCCCTCATAGCCATTATACATCTCACCACGAGCCGTGACAGGCGGCCTAGATGGTGGTGCTGGAGTTGTGGTCGCGATTGCGACAGTCTCGAACAATTCTTCTTGTTGGATAAATTGTTTTTCGTCTATCCCATCTCGACGGTTCCTCAGTAAAATTAGGGATGCAACCACGATAAGTATCGCAATTAGTCCAATAGAGCCTCCAATCAAAATAATCGTGTTCGAAGCTGAGTCGGAGGACTCTGAACTCTGCTCCTCATCTTGGTCTGGATTAATGCCGTCTCCGTCTAAATCATCGGTAATGCCATCAGAGTTGTCTTGAAGTTGTTCATTAGAACAACCAAATTCATCCACTGAGTCACCGCTTGATGTATCAGCACAAATATCGGTATTATCGCCTACACCATCGCTGTCAGCATCAGCCCATTCGGTAGAATCTATCGGGAACGCATCCCCGGCAATACAGAAACCGACTACAGCAATACTACCGTCACAATAGCCGTCATCATCGCTATCTGGCCTGAGTGGATTAGTTTGTGGGTTAGAACCCACCTCATCATCATCCAGAATGCCGTCTGAATCATCATCGGTATCTGCATTATTACCGATGCTATCTGAATCGGTATCGACCCATTCATTCGCATCGTCTGGGAACGCATCGAGTAAATCTCCATATCCGTCACCATCCCTATCTCCGGGGAGCCCGCCATCATCATCAACACCCTGAGGGGTGACCAATATGGTAAGCTCAAACGGATGATATTGTCCCCCAGATATGCGAATAGTTATCTCTCCCTCGGGGATTGGGAATGTGTTTTGACCGTTTTCATTGGATAGGAGACTGGTTAAGGTTTGTTCTCCTCTAACAACAGTAATTGATAATCCCTCGACCGGGTCGTTGGATTCATCCGTGACAGTAAGTAGAATTATGTCGCCAGGCAGTGGGTCTGACGGTGAAAATACGACACTGAGATTTTCCATTACCGGGGGTTCTGGATTGGGTACTGAAAGTGTTGTACTGACCGCTGAGACGAGGTTCGCACTAGTCCCGCTACCTTGCTGAGCGACCGCAATTACTGTGTATTCAGATACGGGTGAAGAGAGATATGGTAACTGCAAATCAGCACTGGTCCCCTGCCCCCAAGCAATCGTGCTAAACCTTGAAACATAATCATCAAAGAGATCGAAATTCTCTTGATCTGTCAAATCTACGTTTCCATCACAATTTTCGTCCAACTCTCCAGTTTCAAAGGATGGCCCGTTCGGATCAAATAATTCTATTTCAACCGATGAATCCAATGTCGTTCCAGAGTTAAACAGATATTTTCCTGCAGGCATGTCTGCTGTTGGGTAATAAAGCGATGCTGCAGGAGATGATTGACTACTTGACTGGGAATTCATGCTAACAGCATCAAAGGTCTGCCCGGTTGACTCATGAACCAATGCCTCGTTAGTCACTGAGATACTGTAGCCTTCATAATTGCCATATTCAATTACGGGTGATTCGTGTTCGACCGTTATTATCATCATCGGCTCGTGCGAAGAGGTCTGTGGATTCCATTCATGCCGGCCGTCAACCTCGATGGTTTCGCATACCGAGTTTACCTGCTTCTCAACACCTATCCAATCAGTTGTTGGCCTAAGCCCCTCATTGGAGATTAGTTCGGTGATAGTTGAGAAATCTACCGTTGCAGGGTCAAAACCATGGCTTGGCGATGCGACCGCAAGCAAGCGAGTCGCTTGCTCGATGCTCTCAGTAAGCGCAATATTAGTAGTTTGACCGGGCCCCAGTGCCCCGTTAATGGATAATTCCTCTGGATTGTGTAAAATGAGGCCGAAGTGGACTGCTAGCGGTGCGAGACTCTGGTCGATGGAACTCTCGCCATTGCTGTCTGATTCAACAGCAACTATACCAACTAAGGATAGTGGCGCTTCATGAGTTAGCTGAACGCTTCTGCTGGTTTCACCGGGATTGAAAATAATATCTTGTATGTTAGGTTCTGCTCCCCATGTCACTTCATCAAATGCTACCGATAGGTCGAGTGGCAGGTGACCAATCGTTGCCTTGTGATGACTGCCTGCAATTCCGCTGGCCTCAATAGTAAGTGATTGCGTTGCTTGGGAGGTATTTGCTGCATATACTGGCAAACCAGCAAAATGGTCGATTAAGTCTAAATTGCTAATTCCGATTGCCCCTTGGGTTGCAATGCCGAAGTTAAGACCAAT
>DUJJ01000124.1:822-3181 GCA_013329865.1 Candidatus Poseidoniaceae archaeon | reverse complement strand
TATTTTGACAACCAGACCTCTGGTATTCCGCCAGCACGACATCGATCGGGAAGGACTCTGAAGACTTTGACTCAGCGATTGAAGGGTAAAGAAGGAAGATTCCGAAGCAACCTGTCCGGAAAGCGTGTCAACTTTTGCGCACGCTCAGTAATTTCACCTGACCCATATCTTGGGGTCAACGAAGTGGGCGTCCCGGAAAAAATTGCCCGTGAGCTGACAGTTCCAATCAGGGTGACCATGAGAAACAGAGAGCAAATGCGTCAGATGATTCTCCGTGGACCTGATATTCACCCCGGTGTCAACTACATTATCCGTGGTGATAAGCGTAGGGTGAGAATCAATGCGCGCAGCAGGCTGATTAACGCTGGATTCAGATGCCACAACCCAGAGTGCACAGAAGAGACAACAATGCGACCAGATTTACACCAAGTCATGCCTGCGCCAAACTTCCTGCCCGGCTTAGTCATCAAGAAGGAAATCAGTAGGTCAGTTGTTGACCCAAGCATAGAGATAACTAACTATGTAGCTGATGACAACGCCACACTAGCAAACCTACGTGGTGAAGACCTCAATGGTAATGCCCTTGAAAAGGATGACCCAAGAGCGATTTTGCACTACAAATGGATGTGGGAATTAGAACAACTAGACAAAATAAGCCAAGATCCACTCCCTGAACATCTTGAGGTCACCTGTCCACACTGTGGAAGTCCAGAAGATGAGTGGGGTGAAAGAACCAATGTCGAAGACCGGCTATCGACCTTTGATAGAGATGGTAATCCAAAGCCAGGTATGCTCGTTGAGCGTCACCTAATTGACGGTGATGTAGCAATCTTCAATCGCCAGCCGTCATTGCACAGAATGTCAATGATGGTCCATGAAGTGAGAGTTATGCAAGGACATACTTTCAGATTTAATCTGGCGGTTTGTACACCCTACAACGCTGACTTTGATGGTGACGAGATGAACTTACACGTCATTCAATCAGAAGAAGCGCGTGCAGAGGCGAAAATTTTGATGAGAGTTCAAGAGCACATACTCACCCCCAGATACGGTGGTGCAGTTATTGGTGGTATCCATGATCACATTTCGGGTGCCTACTTACTATCAAGACCAGGAACGCTGATATCAGTCGAACACGGTCTTGAGATGCTCGGTAATATTGGTTGGACAGGATCACTGCCAGAAGTTGTCAAAGATAATAACGGTCGAGACAGTTTCCGTGGCCAAGATATCATCTCACTTATCATTCCTGACAATATCCATCTAAGGTTTAGAAGCAGGTCAAATGATGATGTAGTTGTCAAGAACGGTAGTGTTGAAGGAACCCTTGACAAGCGTGCTATTGGGGCTGAAGACGGACGTTTACTCGATGCAATTGTTCAGACCAATGGTCCAGAAAAGGGTGCTAAATTCCTTGATGAGTTTACTCAGTTATCCATCGCTGCCTGCACAGCATTAGGATTTACCACAGGTATCGACGATGAGGATTTGTCTCCTGAATCACTCGCTGCCATCGAACAAGCGAATGCTGATGCAAGGAAGTTGGTTGAAGAAGAATTAGCCGCTTTTGGTAAGGATGGCAAAGGCTACGAGACTAGGCCAGGTAGAACACCAAGAGAGACTCTAGAAGAGAATATTATGGTGATGCTTGATGAAGGTAAACAGAAAGCTGGTGACATTGCAAAAGATGAGCTAAATCAATCCGGTTCTACCAATGCAGCAGTTAACATGGCGATTTCTGGAGCCAGAGGTTCAATGGATAACCTTACCATGATGGCTGGTTCAATTGGACAAGCAAAGGTTCGTGGTAAGCGACTTGAGAGAGGTTACAACGATAGAGTATTGGCACACTTCAAGCGTGGTGGTCGAGGTGCTCTAGACCGTGGTTTTATCTCCAATTCGTTCAAGCGTGGTCTAGAACCAACCGAGTTCTTTATGCTATCAGTCTCTGGAAGAGAGTCACTTGTTGATACAGCGGTTCGAACCGCCAAATCTGGCTACATGCAAAGAAGATTAATCAATGCCATGGACGATTTGAAAGTTTACGACGATGAGATGTTGTCGGTGCGTAATACTGCTAACAGAATCATCCAGTTTAGTTATGGTGAGGATGGTATCGATCCATCTCGTGGTGTCCACGGCTCGCCATTCAACATCGATGTCATTGTTGATGAGGCATTAGGCACAGAAGGTGCAACTGTAGTCCAACGCCAGTCACGTGAGCGTGATGAGAGCGAGGAAGACATGGGTGCTTGGGAGTTTGATGACTCAGGAAGTAATGGAGGTGAATCCTGATGGTAGTAAAGAGTGCAACCAAAAAGAAATTGATGGACCTAGGTATCGCTGAGAATTTTGCTCA
>DUJJ01000124.1:0-426 GCA_013329865.1 Candidatus Poseidoniaceae archaeon | reverse complement strand
GCGCAAATTTGTGAGACAGATTCAGAAACTGCGGGACAAATAAAGGGCATTATTGACGGCGCTAACCAAAAGAATAAGCTCGCCAATAATGAGGCTATTGGGCCAGTAACATCTGTTAGACTAAGCAGGACTGGCAGAAAAACCAGAGCCCGTTCACGAGTTAAGCCGACCGCCGATATCGATACTTACAACTCAACGGCTAAATTAATCGGATTGGAGGACGAGTTATCAGATGATGCAGTCTACAAGAGCCTTGTTGCAGCAGTCGAAGAATCAGGCTCTAGGAGATTTACCAACCGAATATTTCACGACCTAACAACCGCAATTCACGCCCGCGGCAAGAAGAAACTCACTAAACCACAGGCCAAAAAAGTCGTTCAGGAGGCAATATTCGCCTTGAATAGAGCAAGCATCGATCCATACGAA
>DUJJ01000031.1:8486-11360 GCA_013329865.1 Candidatus Poseidoniaceae archaeon | reverse complement strand
GAAACTTGCAAATTCCCAGTCATTGTTTGGCATGCGAATCTTAGCCTTCAATTTGGCTTCAGTTGCGCCTGGTTCACCCAAGTTGGTCCACTCGACGCTTTCGTTAGTAATTGGACGACCAGCATGCTTTCCTTTCGGAACAGTTGCGGGTAATACGAACGGCTTTGGTGCAATGTAGAGATCTTCCTCTTCCTCCGCATCAACCCATTCAATAATTCCTTCATTGACTAGATTTCTGAAGGTCATTTCTCCTTCAGTTAATGCCTCTAGGTGTTGCGATGTCAATCTTGGTGCACCATCGTAAAGAATCAGTAACGGGCGGAGAATTCTACCCTTGTCAGTGTTGATGAAGATGTCTCGGTTTTCGCTATCATAGCGAATTGATACCTCGGGAGGGATTGTCCCTCGACGTCGTGCGGACTTGAAGTGCCTGACAAGATTAGTACCACGCTTGTGGATTCCGTAGATGTCACCATTAACGTGGACTCTATCTCCGTCACTCCAGTCATCTGGTTGATACACATCGAGTTCGTCAAGTTGATTTCTAACATCCTGTTCACTGATGTATTCAGAGACATCGATCATCTGCGCTGCGTTCTTGACTAGTCCACAGTTTTGTCCTTCAGGAGTTTCATTGGGACACAGTCGCCCCCAGTGAGTTGGGTGCAGGTCACGTGCTTCGAAGTGTGGCTGACTACGAACAAGTGGTGATGTCACTCTGCGCATGTGCGAGAGTGCTGCAAGATAAGTTGTTCTGTCTAGTAGTTGGCTAACCCCTGAGCGCCCGCCTACCCAGTTACCTGTGGCGAGTGCGTGCATGATTTTTGATGTCAGAACATCGGGCCTTAGGCAGGAGGTTATTCTCAATTCACGCTTTCTGTTGTGGTGCCTTTCTAGCTGATACTTTAGGTCCCTCGCGAGTTGATTTGAGGAAACTCTAAACAAATCCTCAATCAAATCTCCAGCAAGTCTGACCCGCTTGTTAGCATAATGGTCTTTATCGTTAGGTTCTTTGGAGTGCATAGCCATCTCCAATACCTGACGAACAATTCTACCCAAGAACACTGCTTTCTTCTTGCGATCTGTTCCTTGGTCACCCAAGTGTGGCAGTAGTTCACGATCTAATAGTTGGTCGACTCTAGCCTCGCGGTAGTCTTTTTGTTGGCCTGCGGCAAATTTCTTTTGCAGCCATTCATGAGCTTCTAGCATATTCTGAACAGCATATTCCTCGTTGTCATTGACTTCGTTGATATTTGCTACGATATACTTGAAAGTCTCAGTTGGACCTGCGATAGCGGTAAATATTTCTTGGTCGTTATCTATACCCAGCGCTCGCATGAGTAAAACGACCGGGATAGGTGTCGTTCCAGCAGTGCTAATCTTAACCATTAACATACCGTCCCTGCGCTTTTCCACGGTCAGGGGTTTTCTCATTCCATCTTTTTGAGAGAATATTTTGGCAACTTCTGTCCTCTTAGCGTATCTGTTGTTAATTTCAACAGTAACTCTGTTAGGGGCAAGGTCTTCGGTGGAAATTAACACTCTTTCTGTTCCGTTAATGATAAAATAACCACCTGGGTCAAGCGGATCTTCGCCTTTTCTCTTGAGTAGTTCTTTCCACAAATCTGAATCCTCGGCTGAAGTAGTTGGATATAACTGCCTGTCACCAGCAATGTGCGCTGGATGCAGGTTACAGCGCTTTGAGCGGACCATTATTGGCATACTTCCAACTTGGACGCCTTCTTCCTTTGGGGAGGGTATACCGTTTCTGACGATTTGAAAATCGATTGTTACTGGGGACATGTAAGTTAACTTTCGCAACCGGCATTCCATCGGACTGGACGGGTGCTCTGAGCCGTTTGCTTCCCTGATTGTGGGTTCACCCAATTGAATGTTCTTTAGCCTAATAACGATATCTTGGTCAACTACGTCTAGTTTGATAAAGCCACCTTCATCGTCTTCGACTTCTCCATCAATACCAACACGGATGTTACGAATGATTTTTTCCATCCTTGACAGCATGTTGTCGCCGGCAGGAATACAGTCGTCATAAGACGCAATCTGATGATTAACTAGGCTTCGTTCTTTGAAAAATGATTGAATTATTTCTTGCATTGTTATCCCTCTTAGTTACCCTCTACGATTAGTCTGTAAGCGACCGTCTTTCCCGCTGACGGTGAGCGTCTTATGACCTTTACAACACGGTCGGCAATCCATCCCGCAGCCAACGGTTTGTGTTCCGGGTCAGCTGCCAATTTGGCATTATCGATTGTCTCTGCCTCTTCTTTCAAAACCTGAACAACGGGGTCTGTAATCAATATTTTTGGTAGGAGTTCTTTTGCGATCCTGTGATCTCCTGTTTCGCTATCAACTTCGAGCATCTGCCAAGGGGCTAATTCAGCTTTCTCGATTTCGAATTGCTCTTGTTCTGATATGTTGGCCTCGCCAACTAATTCTTGGTGAGGAACTAATTCATGATTCAAAGCGTTAAATCTTAGGGTTATTTCCGGGCGATCAAAATCATCTATCGCTCTTGACCTAATGGTTATTTTTTTACTCTTTTTCTGAGCACGTCGACGGGAACCTTGCTCGGCTATGACCGACATGACGTTGGTAAACGCCTCAGAATCTTTTGACGTCCCTAGGATTGAAGCAATTTCATCGTGGGATAATGTCTTGATGTCGGTCATGTTTCTGTCCGTCGCCAATTTGTGGGCGAATTCTTCGGACACTCCTAACTCCATTAATCGCTTTTTTGTTGCGCTTTTTACTACCATGCCAGACCCCGTGAAATGCCCGTAACTGGCTAGACCGATAGCGAATCAGGCGGGCCCGACGGGGTTCGAACCCGCGACCGTCCGGTTAAAAGCCGGA
>DUJJ01000031.1:1053-8167 GCA_013329865.1 Candidatus Poseidoniaceae archaeon | reverse complement strand
CGGTTAAAAGCCGGATGCTCTACCTGACTGAGCTACAGGCCCAACGTAGCAACTTGGGCTTGTCAGCCGACTTGCCCTGCGTTATTATAATTTACGGCAGGGTGAACCCAGCCTCGCACTAGCGAGGCCCCACCAAGTCAGGCCGTTCCGAGCATCTCGATGTTATTAGTCCCTAACTGGGGTAATGAATAAAGGCTTCGCATTCAATAATTACGCTGTGAGCGGGCCATTATTCGACGACGATTCTGTTGCAAGAGAACTGGAATTAGTTGCTGGCGAAACAAAATCTATGAATTGGAAATCACCTACGGGAGAATTATTCTGTGTGGAACTACCACATACGGTCTATCCACCGAGGGAGGATACTACCTTTCTAGCTAAAAACCTCCTGAAACTTGGCCCTGGCAAACGCCGCAGATGCCTTGAAATCGGCACTGGAAGTGGTGTATTATCATTATTTTGTCATCGACAAGGCTGGGAGGTTTCGGCTTGTGACGTAAATCCGTTTGCAGTTGCTTGTGCTAGACAATTCCTTGAATCAAACCACGCTGCAGGTGTTGAGGTAAGGGAAGGAGGTATTGGACCAGAAAACGATGGTAAACTCGAGCAATGGTCACCGAATGACAATTATGAATTGATATTTTGGAATATGCCTTACATTAGAGCAGTTAGCAACGATCAGGCTCACCTCGGACCCTTTGAAGAGGCTGCCCTAATCGATACAAGCAACACTAGTCTTATTTCTTTGACTCTACTGAATATCAAGAACCTAGGCCTGCTCAAAAAAACCGGACTCATAATGTTGACAGTTGGAGAGGGATATGACGATGCTGAGCTGGTCAACCTTTGTGCAAAATATGGTTTTGCTGGAAGAGTGGTTGACGAATTGGTGTTTGCTGATGGCGAGCAGTTGAGAATTCTAGTAGTGTGGCACCCGTTTGCTTATCACCCATTGGTTCACAAAGATGTTGTCAGTTCAACCAATTCAGAACTGTTACATAACGACTGGCCTGTTGGAAGTTCTCTCGCTGCTCAACATCAGACAGACGGCCACGGCAGATATAATCGGCAGTGGGCAAATGCTGCACAATTAGTTGCATGCTCATGGAAAATCAGCTTGCCAGACAAATTGACACCAGCAACCACGCAAATTGTTCTCGGTTACTTAGTTAAACAATCATTTGAATCAGTCAAACGGAAACAAAAAACCAATATTCTGCTGAAATGGCCGAATGACCTAATCGTATTAACACCACACAAATCGGGTAAAGTTTCGGGTGTATTACTAGAGTCGGTGTCCATTGGAAATAATACAACAACTGTGGCGGGCATTGGTATCAACATATCTGAGGGAGAAAAACCAGCACAGCACGATTTTTTCATTGGATATGCAGATTGGTTTTCTGAACAGTTAACACCAAGTTATATGATTACTCAACTGCACTGCAGAATGGCAAGTGTGTTTGAATCTCGTGTTGATTTACCTCCAATGAATTTTATGGCCATAAAAAAATTAGCCTTTAGCGCTATCAAAAATGGGTTTATGGCCAGTAGTAAATTAAACTATAGAAATCGGACAATGACATTTAAGTGCTTAAATGACGATGGTACAGTCTCACTAGCAGACTCTAATGGAGAAGTAATTTTGGATGATAGTGAATCACTACAATGGTCATTCTAACGACTCTAGTTCTGCATCGATAGACGCAGTTTCACTCTCACTTCGTCTTTTTTGTAAACCAAAAATCAAGATTGCTGCGCCGATTGGATAGATTACAAAGTCTAACATCAGAGCTCTTTTCACATCGACATCCACCTCACCAGATCCACTATCAAGCGTAATGACAAGTTTGTATCCATCATAGTCATCCGATTTGAAGTACTCGTCTGTCTCGTCTCCTGATAACAGTTGGAACCCATATTGGTAAACTTGCTCTGAATTTCTTGTGATTATTGCCTCACCCTCACAATCCTCCTCACAAGCAATTGCAATGTTCAGTTCATCTCCCTTCATCAGGTGAACGGATTTTTCGTATGATTTTTCATCTTCGCTGGTAATTGGCACGCTTTCTACCCAACCGTGGATGATGAATCCAGCACACAGCATGCCAACCCCAACTAAGATTAGGACATCACTGAACTTCATTGCATCAGCCGAGCCGCCTGCTCCCATGTAACAATCACACGAACTGTTACAAATGAATCCTTCCTTACTCAAGAGATAAAATCCTTTCCCGGACCAATCGAATTTTCCCGCTTGATGTATAACTAGTAAACTGATTACTACTGTCAATCAATTCGCCTTCCAGCATGTGCCGGACCTTGGGGTAATCTGGTAGTTTGACCTCAATAATTCCAACACTACGTCCATCGTTTAATTGATTTTGATTGAATTCGACTAAACGAGGTATTTGGCTTAAATCACAATCGGTCAAGGACATCTTGAGTAGGTTTGTGGCTTCCTGTTTGGATTTTATCGTTGCAGGAATAATAACGCCAATCCAACGTCGCTTCCCCCGCAATGCCTTGGACAAACGCTTCGCCATGCGAGTCGTTGGGGATAATTTCTCTTAATTTCTTTGGATAGTATGAAATCATTACACTCTTCCGCTAGGTTTGTCGAACTATGGCTGATGTTGAACTGTCGAATGAAGTATCTAGCGATGCTATTTTAAGGGAATATGAGAATCAAAATGTCTCTATGGTGAAGTTGGTAAAAACCCTCCTGTCAACCGCTACAATGCCTCATGTAGTAATGATCGTTATTGCATCTACTGTATTCTACTTGTTAGCTGGTTTAAACTCTCTCACTGTGTTTTCTTCCATGGCATTTACCAGTCTAGCGGTTGCATATGCAATAACTGCTCTTCTATCGAATAATAGGGTAGTTAAACAAATGATAACGCTAGACGAAATCTCATCAGAAACTGACCAATACCTGTTAAAATCGACCGTCAAGAAATTCAAGATTTGTCTATTTCCGCTGGCCGTTGCTGCAGGAGTATTTTTTATCATAAACACCCTAACGGGAGAAAACGGTATACTGCCTGGAAGCAGTGATTTGATACCCACTGCATTGGGTATGTTATTCATACTGTGGTCAATTATCCAAGGTAGTTCATTCAGCCAATGGGCTTCGTCAAATAGTGCGCATAATTTCCAAAAAGTAGGAAAAACAGGTGGTCTAAAATTATCGATTTTGACAACGATACTAGCAACGATTGTCTTTGGCCTGTTTCTTAGCACCTTATTTTACCAGTTGAACGATTTTGACCGAACTGTTGCAGATTCCTTGCTCGCCTCTATTCCCTTCATTATCACAGTTTTGATAGTCACTGGTGCAAGCCTTGCATACTCACGAAAATTAAAGATTCTGGCATCGATGAAGCCATCCCTTCAACACTTCAGTGGAAAGTTCTCGATGATTTGTCATTTATTTATCACCTGGCATTTGCTAACAATTTGGCGACAAAATTTCCTCGACCCATCGTCTTTCCAAGTATTCCTAGAGGAAATAGTGTTGATGATATTCACCGTGCTTTTCGCAATTTGGTCAATGACCTCAAAAAGCTACAAAAGTAATTTCAGATTAATCACAGAGGACAACGCCTTGACCTGGGGACTATCTTTTGGTTACGCTTATGCCGGCAGCGTTGCGATGCTTACATCATTCTTTGACGACATCAAAACCGTGATGCTAATTGGCCATTGCTTGGTTGTATTGACAGTCTTAATAATGCACAAAATAATTCTTAGCAAAATTATTGGCACGGATAACTACAGCATCACAGTGCGTCGAATAACCAGCAGTCAAAATGAGGAGAATTCTGCAAGTCAACCAAATATTTTGCCTGAGAATCCTCAACATGTGAGTCTGTCTATTGACAATGATTCAGATGTCTGGCAAGAGGACGATGATGTTGATTGGGAAACTGAAGAGTCGGGCCCCGAAATTGACGGCGTTGAATGGGAAGAAACAATTGACATCGACTAGCTCTCAGATATCCCAGAGAGTAAGGTAACAACTCGCATGCTATTATGTAAGTCATCACTTACTCTTGCTCCTAAAATCACCTGTGCATCAGAATCAAGCGCATCAGTGAACAATCTAGCAACTGAATCTACCTGACTCAGCGTCATGCCTTGTCCACCCTCGATTTGAATCAGGCAACCAGTTGCACCGCCAACGTCCAAGGCCTCGAGAGGCGCCATCATTGCCGAATGTAGGATCTTTTCTGGCTCATCTGCATCGCCCATGCCAACAAGTAAGGTAGACTTACCATCCTGTTCAACAATTGCTCGCAAGTCCATTAAGTCGAGATTTATTAAGCCCATTCGCAGCAGAGTCCTAACTAAGCCATCGACTAA
Source organism: Candidatus Poseidoniaceae archaeon (assembly GCA_013329865.1). Taxonomy (GTDB): domain Archaea; phylum Thermoplasmatota; class Poseidoniia; order Poseidoniales; family Poseidoniaceae; genus MGIIa-L1; species MGIIa-L1 sp8725u. Next base: position 3,799 of record DUJJ01000031.1, on the reverse strand, counting down.
GTCTTCAACCCACTCCGCTCCCATTTGCCAAGAGCGCCCCTTTTCCCTTGCCTGTCTCGCTAATCTCTCCAGTGATAATCTAACGGTGATATGAGCAAATTTCTCCAACCTGGTAAAACCCTCTTCAGCAATTCCTAATCTGGTAGATTGTATCTCGAAGGGCATTGCAGCAACTGCGATGATGACAGCCCCGGAGAGCCTGGCTTGTCGGGCAAACTCATGCGCTGCACCAGTACCGGTTCCTCCACCTAGGCCAGTAAGCAAAATAACCAACTCAACTGGCTCCATGAGCTTTCTAACAACCGCTGATACGCTTCGCATTCGTTGCTCAGCGAGCGGAGGCAGTGCTGCACAGCCAAGTTTATCCACTACAGTGCCAAGTCTTAGGACATGGCCTGATTCAACCGCAGCAAAACTATCATCATCGGCATCAATGAGTAGAATATCTGCCTCAGAATTACACTTAGACCATGCACCCTTAGCCCACGAACATCCCAGGCCACCGACACCGGCTATCAGAATCTGCGACGATTCCATAGGATGCTGGTGACGTTGATAATCAATGAACTTTCGCTACTCATTCAATATATCTGAGATACCTTCTCCTCGAGTCCCTTGCCCATGCATTGTCAGGTTCTATGACAAGGACTTTGTTGTAATAAGACACCGCAGTCTCAAATTCCGATAGGTATCTTCCATACAAATGACCAAGATTTGAGAGAACTGGAATACATTGATCATCCTCTTCCAACATTTCTAGTAGCAAAATTTCAGCATTTCCAAGGTCATTTTTCAGCATCATCTCCTCTGCGTCTTCTAACCGCTGAAGTTGTGACTCTGACAAACCGTAGGTGTTTTCGAACGGGACAGACATAAGGTTCAAACTTGCCACAAAACTGCCGCTTATTGAACTATCCCTATCACAACGATTTTAAGATGGTTTTCGGCCCTTATAAGGCCGAGTAAAAACGGGACACTGCGTATAAATTCAGCACCAAAATTTGATAATGTTTAAAGAGTTCATATTGGTAGCATATTTAACTGGGTGTGTCAATGCTGCGCAAGCCTATCTCTAATCGCCTTGCGCTAGGCACTATGTTGTTAATTCTCCTAACGCTACCAGGCATCGCTTCATCGTATCATGGCGGCATCGGCGGCGAGCAAGTAAACGCCGGAGAAACCATCGATGACGTTGCTAAAGAAGGCTGTCTGTGCCATAACGGGGTTGCAGATAACTCGGTGCAAATAATCCTTGACGACGTCCCATATGCTTGGGAAACTGGCCAAATTTACGAGATGAAATTACAAATTATTGGTGGCCCTGCTGCTGCTAGCCCATGGACTGCCGGTTTCTCAATGCGTGTCTCTGAAGGAGTCTTGTCCGGTGACAATTTGCAGAATTGGGAAGAAGACCCGACCACTCTAACACAAACCGAAGCCGCAGCTGGAGGCGATGATCGCATGTGGATAATCCTATGGGAGGCCCCCGCTGCAGATACGGGAGTTGTTGATTTTTGGATAACTGGCAACTCAGTAAACGGCGATCAAGGTCCGGGACCAGAAGATAAGTGGAATCAATTGATATTTGCTCTTCAAGAAGGCGACGAAAAAACTGCAGCCATGGGAACGAGAACATTATTCGCCGGTGACGGCAATGTCAGCCCACCAGAGCCTCAAGAAACCGGAGTAGATCTGAAACACATGGGTGCTGAGTTTAGGGCGCACGTGCTTGGGTTGCTTGGTTTTGGCGCAGTTTTGGCTGTCGTTGTGTTTGCTGGTTTCATGTTACGCTACAGTTTTTCTTCCTCATATCAAGGAAGAAGTAATCAGCTACGACTGCGATACAAGATAAGACGCAGAGGTGATCAATAATGGATGATACAATAACAAAACTACTACGTGGTGTCGCTCGGGGCGACATATCAGTTGATGACGCAAGGAAGTCACTTGAAGATGCTTCCCTCACTGAGGAAGAAATGGAACTTGCAATCGACAAAGGTGTATTCACCGAGGCCGACATGGGGTCAATAGTCAGTGCGAAACTCGCTCCGTCTGGAGCATCGTATCTGACAATGTTTTTCTTTATCTGGGGAATATTTTGGTTATGCTACTGGATGTTCTCGTTAATTTATGGCCTAGCCAACGGTTGGGACCAAAGGCAACTTGCCTTCCACCTCGCAATTGGCGTCACCACCCTCATTTTGATGGGATTAGTCTACCTGAGATTCATTTTGCCTGACACCATCATTGTCAAGCATGCAATAAACAAATTCATACCAGAACATGAGAAAGATTGGAAAGAATACAAGATGTGATTTAGTTGGCTAGAGAATATAACCTGAAACCCGCGCCATCACTAGATGATGGTGATGCTGCCCTTAGTGGTAGCAAGGTTATCAATCGACGTCAATTCCTAAAATACGGGTTCAATACAGCAACAGGTGTTCTAGCAGCCTCCCTCGGAGTCCTGGGTTTCTCCGCCATTCTGTTGCCACCAGGAGCAGATTCTGGAGGCAGCAACAATGGTGTCATCTTTTGGGCAAAAGGCAGAGAGGATGAAGCCTGGTATGGTGCAAAACATGAATTACCAATGACCCGTCAAGATTTCGTTGATGAAGCAGCTAAATCGTCAACTGGAACTGCAGGAGCAGCAGGAATATGGAATGGCGTCCCAGTAATCGTTGTGTATGTAGACCACACCAAGAACAAAGATCTGCCAGATTCAAGTGGTAAGGCAAGATTCCAA
>DUJJ01000031.1:0-648 GCA_013329865.1 Candidatus Poseidoniaceae archaeon | reverse complement strand
AGAATTTTCCCGACTGACAATCTGGTGATAATCTACGGCCGATGTACGCACCTTTGCTGTATACCTGGATGGCAACTGGTTTCAAACTCATTCACTGATGATTCATGGACTCCGGGCGGAACCGATGATGGCGGAACCAAACTATTCTGTATCTGTCATTCATCACGATTTGACCCTACTGCTTTGGAGATGAATTCAAACAGAAACCGTTCTAATGGCGCCACATTTAACTATGCCGGCATAAAAGTGTCAGGTGGACCAGCACCGGTCGGTCTGCCAATTATCCCAGTGCAGATGAACGGCGACAACATTGAAGGAATAACTGACTATCTAGATTGGTATACATACTGTGACTGAGGTGAAAAAATGACAACAATGTTCTGGATTCTATGGTTCTTTATTGCCTTCATCATCGTTTTGGTGGCTTTTACCCTACGTAAAGAAAATGAAGAAATGCCACGAAGAGAGATTCTTCGAGCTGTTGAATCCACTGGCAGAATGGGTTTTGCAGAACGTTCTTTCCTCTGGGTATTCTCATGGCTAGACACTAGATTCAGGATTCAAGACTACTGGAACATGTCCAAGGGTGCATACTACAACATGCACAGGCAAATGCCGCTAACCCACGCTGAGAAATACAAACTGCGA
>DUJJ01000090.1 GCA_013329865.1 Candidatus Poseidoniaceae archaeon | reverse complement strand
CAACAGACTGAACTGAAAGCTACACTAAACGGCATCTTGAGTAAAATTGGTGGCATATTACAAATAGAGAAAGATGCACTTGAAGATTGGATAGAAGACCGAACAGAAATGGTGATTGACGAAAGCTCATCATCAATGTTTGCAGTTGCTGCGCTAACCATCAGCGATCCAGAATACAAGTACCAACTACTATCCTGTCCCGATTTGAAAGAGGTCTTCCTACAATTGACCAGATTCCTTGCTGAAATGGATGTCTGACACAAATTGTAAGCAGCGAGACCTTCAAAACTCAACAGCGTTTGGTCGACCCATGTCCGTTCACGGCCAAGCAAAAAAGGTCACAACCCACACACTCCAAGAAATGAAGCGGGCTGGCGAAAAAATCACAATGCTAACTGCATATGATTACTCACTTGCCAAATTAGTTGACAACGGTGGTGTCGATGTAATTCTGGTGGGGGATTCTGCCTCAAACGTGATGGCGGGCCAAGTGACTACTGTGCCAATGACGCTTGATCACATGATTTATCATGCTCAGTGTGTGAAGCGAGCAGTGGATAGAGCGCTGATCGTCGTCGATATGCCGTTTGGAACATATCAAGGAAATTCAGCAATAGCTCTTGAATCGGCCATTCGCATAATGAAGGAAGCCGAAGGTCACGCAGTCAAATTGGAGGGGGGCGACGAAATCGTTGAATCAATCAAGCGTATACTAACTGCAGGGATTCCGGTCATGGGCCATCTTGGGCTAACCCCACAATCAATCTACAAATTCGGTACTTACACTGTCAGAGCAAAGGAAGACGAGGAGGCAGCTAAACTAATCGAGGATGCGAAAGTGCTCGAAGCTGCTGGTTGTTTTGCTATAGTTTTAGAGAAAATACCTCGTGATTTAGCAAAACGAGTAAGTGAAGCAATTGACATTCCAACAATCGGCATAGGAGCAGGTCCAGATTGCGACGGGCAAGTGTTGGTATTGCACGACTTACTAGGAATAACTATGGATTTCTCACCAAGGTTCCTACGAAGATATCTCAACCTCGCAGATTCTATTGATGGTGCTGTAAAACAATACTGCGAGGATGTAAGGACCGGGGATTTCCCCAATGATTCCGAAAGTTACACCTCATAGGCCGATACTGTAGACGAGTAAAGCGCCAGAGAATGCACCGATGTCAACCGCAAAAGCATGCCATACACCATACCTGAATGGTGGCAAATCGAAACGACCCCAAGAGGTTGAAATCCAAACCCACAGGAGTAAAGCACCATAGCCACCGCAAAATACCGCACCCCAACCAGAAAACCACATCATGAAAAATATCGAACCAGGTAATGCTAAACCCAAAGTATACTCATACCACCTTGATGGCTGGTCTCTTACCAAAGTAAAGTAGAGCAGCGGTGAGAGTAATATCGATGCGATGATAGCACCTTGTGGTGGTGAAGGCCAAGCATATTTATCGACAATGTAGAGTTGAAAAACTATCCCAAATACCATGCCAAATACTGCTGGGGAAATTATATGTCTGATACCGGTATTGAAATCTAGCCCACGAACTCTGTCCAAATTAGATTTATTAGACGAGCTTGCATAAACATCAACCTCTGCATTGCTCCCGTCCATAGGCCGTCCAATCCTCGCTGCCGTTTGAGTCTTAGGGAATCACAGTTTTATCCGTTGATGATATAGGCAACATACTCCTAGCGTGTAACATGGCGCAGGGCGAAATTGTTGCTGGCTGTTTAGCACCCCATCCACCGCATCTGGTTTACGCAGAGAATCCCGAACAAAATGAACCAGTGGCTGAGGGTGGTTGGGAACAACTTAGATGGGGTTATGAACGACTCAGAGAATCACTAAAAGGCGTAGAATACGATGCCATAGTCATCCTATCTCCCCACTGGCAAACATACGTGGGCACCCATTTCCTCGGACTGGAAAATTTTCAAAGTTTATCTGTTGACCCTGTATTTCCTAACTTATTTCGCTATCACTATGATATGAATGTCGATATTGAACTAGCCAAGCAAATCCACGATAAAGCAGAAGCAGCTGGTCTAGCAGTACGGATGATGACAAACCCTGACTTCAGAGTCGACTATGGAACCATCACCACCGGCCACATGTTTAGGCCTGAATGGGACAAACCACTGGTCGTCATTTCTAGTAATCGCTCAAGAGCATATTATTCGGTTGAGGTAATGCAAGAGATGATGATCGAATTGGGGCGGGTCACGCGCGAGGCAATTTTGGAGAGTGGCAAGAAAGTTGTTGTTCTAGCCAGTAACTCACTTTCTCACCGACATTTTACGACGGAATCAGAAATCCCTGAAGATATGAGTAAGGAACACATCACGAGTCACGCAATGCATCTATGGGATATGAGAATTATTGACTACATGAAATCTGGTCAATGCCAGCGTATAATCGACGAGATGCCGGAGTTTACCGAACAAGCCATCGCTGAAACCGACGGTGGGGCGTTCACTTGGTTACTTTCAACTTTAGAAGTCCCAGACTATCCAGCTATATTACACGGCTATGGGACGATAATTGGCACCGGTAATGCAATTGTTGAGTGGCCAGTTTACCAACATAAGGAGGCATAGTAATGGCCCGCGGGGAAATCGTGGAATCCTTCGTAGTCCCAGTTCACCCGCACACGGTATTAGCCCCAGAGCAGAATGATGGTTGGGGCAAATTGCGCCAAGCATACGACGATGCAGCACAGATAATCAAAGATAGTAAAGCAGATTTGTTGATAATTTACTCAACAACGTGGCCCAGTATTATTGGTCATCAACTCATCTCAGACCCTAATCCAGAATGGGTTATGGTTGACCATGATTTTCATGAATTAGGTTCAATTCATTATTCATTAAACATCGACGCTGAATTTGCTGCTATGTGGAATAACGAAAATCATGCGAGAGGCCTACAAAGCCGCTGTGTTAACTATCGGGGGTTTCCGATTGATGTTGGATCGGTAGTGGCTTTAACCCTGTTGAATCCTGATAATGAAATTCCGGCAGTCATTGTGTCTTCAAATGTCTACGCAGACCGCAGCGAAACTACCGTCCTAGCCAAAGCATGTAAAGAATTGATAAGAAAGACTGGCCGTCGTGCAGTGGCGATAACCGCAATGTCACTGTCAAATAGGATGTTT
>DUJJ01000168.1 GCA_013329865.1 Candidatus Poseidoniaceae archaeon | reverse complement strand
TGCGGATTTGATCGCTCGGCAGATGGACGATTCTAACAAAGGGATACATTGAGCTGTAGCCTTCGTCTTGAAGAAATTGGCGTAGTGCTTGATTTGCTGCTTGAAAATGTAGGTCTGGATGAGCGATGATGTTTTGTGCGAATTCGTCATCAAACCCCTCAATTATCCGATATGAAACCTCAAGGGATTGTTCATCTGGCCACTTTTGTGCGAGGTTATGGACTGCCTCAGCGTATAGATCTTGAATCATTGAGGTCCATCTAGCTGCTAAATCAAACTCCTGTAGCATTACCTTCACCAACTCCTATGTGCTAGACTGCCAAACTATCTAGCGCCGGTTTATCATTACTTCTGTCGATTTCTCATACCCCTATGTTTCCGGTGGAGTTTGCGGGGCGTCTACCTTGCATTTTTGCGCTAAAATATGATGTCCGGTGTAGAAATACCGACCGTTGAACAAAATAGTGATGGCATTATAGCGTGCTCATGCCCGAACATAGTTTTTCCCCGATTGAAGGAAGCCTAGAACGGTTTGCTATTGACTCAGACCTGCTAACTAATCGTCTTGGCGACCCCACGGTTCGGGAAGTAATCGTTCACATACCAAAATTAGGCCTAAACATGATAGACCAGGGTCTCAAATTACCTGTATTGATTTATCTTGCACCATTTACGTCATCTGGTTTAGCTAGAGCAGGTTGGAAAGCCTTCGCTGAAACATTGCCGCAGAGACATGAAAGATTGGTGCGAGAAAATAAAATGGCTCCGACGATTCTTGTCCTACCAGATTGTTTCACCTCCCTGGGTGGTAATCAATTCGTTGACTCTGATATCATGGGGAAGTGGAGCACTTGGCTGCATCGGTCACTTAAACCGGAAATTGCCGCGCGCTACCCAACCAACGACAAATTTGGCCTGTTTGGCAAATCATCTGGGGGTTATGGAGCTATTCACAACGCTATCCACCACCCAGAAAAGTGGCAAGCGGTTGCATCACATTCTGGTGATGTTGGTTTTGACCTGCTCTATCGCTCTGACTTTGGCAACGCAGCAACCCAAATAAACCAACAAAACGGGCTTGAAAGTTTCTTGAATCACGTCAAAAAATGTGGGAAATTGAACAGTGATGATTTCCATGCGCTGATGACTTGTGCAATGGCGGCATCATATGATTCAATAACCGAGTTGACTAATGCTTATGGAATTAGATTACCTTTCGACCTTGAGACCTGCATAATTGACGAAACACTGTGGCAAAACTGGTTGGCTTTTGATCCACTAAACTCAATCAAGCGGAACGTAAATTCACTAAAATCGTTGGATTTGTTATATGTTGACTGCGGCAGTAGAGATCAATATGGCATTCAATATGGCAGCCGATTGATGATAGATATACTGCATGATTGCGGTATCAAACATTTCTGGGAGGAATTTGATGGTTCACACTCAGGTATTGAGCATCGCTTGGACGTCAGCATGCCAATGCTGGCTAAAGCCCTCCAAACATGAGCCGATTTGTTCATTGCCTGCCTATGGCTGGAAGTAATATGGCTGATAAGATGGACTATGCTAGTGCTGGCGTAGATATCGACCTTGAAGGTTCGGCTGTTGCTTCTCTAGTCTCCTCGCTCAGTAAGTCAGTAAGACCGGCTGGAACGCCTGGGGCGCCTGTTGACTTACCTGGTGGCTTCGGTGGATTGATTGAATTTGGTGACCATCTGTTAGCATTAGCGACTGACGGAGTTGGTAGCAAATTACAAATTGCTGCGGCACTCAACGAGTGGTCTGGAGTGGGTATAGATTGCATGGCAATGAACGTCAACGATCTATTGTGTGTTGGCGCTGAGCCAATCGCCTTTGTCGATTATGTTGCGGTTCCGAAACCTGACCCAGAAGTTCATGCTGCACTTGGCGCGTCATTAGCAGAAGCTTGTCGATTGGCAAGGGTGACTATGGCTGGAGGAGAAACTGCCTCATTGCCAGGTATTGTCACCGAATTGGATTTATCAGGAACCGCACTCGGATTTCTCAAAAAAGGTAACGCAATTACCGGCGAAAACCTCACTGCTGGTGATGTGTTGATTGGTCTGCCCTCATCTGGGATACATTCCAACGGCTACTCTTTAGTCCGTCGTATCATTGAGCACGCTGGACTGCAATATACCGACCCAGCGCCATTTTCATCTCAGTCTGCCGGCCGGGAAATCGTGCGTTTCAATGATAATAATCAACCGGTGACCATAGGAGAGATATTCCTTAACCCAACGAGGATTTATTGTGATCCAGTGGTGGATTTGATCCATCAATCACAATTGGAAGAATGTGGTTTTTCTATCAATGCTCTCAAAGCAATTTGCCACATAACCGGAGGAGGGCTGTCAAACCTACTTCGGTTACATGAGACATTAGGGTGGGAAATTACCAACCCGCTAGCTGTTCATCCAGAATTTACCTGGTTGGGCGACCTTGGGGCGGTTGAAACATGGGAAATGTATCGAACATTCAACATGGGATGTGGCATGATTATTGCCGTTAGTGAGCAGCATGCTGGAGAAATCTTGGGCTGGCTCCAAGATAGAATGGCTGGTGTCGATATTATCGGTAAAGTTGTTGACACTGGCAGGAGAGTTACTCATAAGCCACTGGGCATCGAGTATTCTCACTATTGAGATTACTTAAGTGCCATACTGATTTCTTCATTCAATCCGGCGAATCTGTTTGTTAATTCATCCATTGCCAAATTGAAGGCTGTAACGGGAGTCATGCTACCATCGGTTTCGTAAGTCAAAACATAACTTCCATCGACCGGTTCGAGGGTAATTGCTCCGTCGAAATCAGCATCTCGACCGGTTCCCGGGCCCACTTGGTGCAGAGCTCTTTCTAAGTCCATTACGGTATTAACATCATCAACGGTTTTACTCTTACCGAATAACTTTGCATCAATATCTCTCCCATCACTGGTCTTCAGATTAAGTGCGAATAGCGTTTCAGCCTTCTTGGCATTGTTTAATTTGGCAACATTTCTGCTACTAAATCCAACACCGGAAACTGGCGACCACTTTTGGTGACTGGAGCCGCGACCGAGAGTAGCAAAAGCATACAATTCTAGGAATTGGCCTTTGGACAGAATGGTGATTGGAATTCTTTTATGTTCTTCTCGAATATCAAACATTGGATCTGATATGGTGGTTAAATCTCCGGCATATACTGTGACGTGTTCTTCTTCAGAATCTGCGGCAGGACCTTGGATATTTAGCGAGTAAAGCACTTGGCACTGCGGACATCCCTTTTCCGCTTCGACCATATCAATACAAACCGGACAGGTCTCGAAGAATGAGAGTTTTTCTTCTGGGAATGTTGGAACTGGAATCATTGCCAGTCTGTGGGTGAGCATTTCATCTGGTAAAACATTGACCGATTCAAGTATCTGTCCGTCGGTTTCAACAACACCCTGACTGATATTTACTCGGGTGATTGCTAACTTGGGAACATCAGAGATTAACGCTCTTCTGATTGCATTAACCTGTGATGCGTCAGTATCGCTTAGCGAGATTCTAATCGAGTTTTCTTTCGGCCAACCTTCTACAATTTCTGCTTTCACTATACCACCACATCATACACGTCGGCCTCTACGGCCGCCTTTCTTTTTGGTCCCATCGTGGGCGATTGGAGTTACATCTTCAATTCTAGTAATTGTCATACCAGCACGTGTGAGCGCTCTGATTGCCGCTTGTGCTCCGGGTCCTGTGTTGTTAGATAAGTTGCCACCTGGTGCCCTATATTTGACGATTAATTGAGTGAATTCTTTGTCTTTTAGGGCATCTGCTAATTTTTCAGCAGCTCTTGTGGCAGCAAATTGACCGCCGCTGTCTTTGGATGATTTGACCATTTGACCGCCTGAGCATGTGGTTATGGTTTCCGCACCAGTCAAATCGGTAGCAGTCATGAGAATATTATTGTACGAACTAAAAATGTTGACAATTGCTCTCCTTGTCATCATTCATCGCCCCCGGTTTCAACTGATGGTGCTGCTTCGGCTGCTTGTTTTACTTCGGCAGCGAATTCAGGGGTTGCTTCAGGATCGACTTCTTCCACCGCATACTCAGCTTTCTCCCTGCGGCCTTCAATCGCTTTGCGAATTGCGTGTTCGGGATTATTTAATCCGCTACTTGGATGATATTTGATGTGTTCTTCTTCGTCACGTGACACCGGATATGATGGTATGGTGACTTTTTGATCGCCAATACAGATTAAACCATGATTGACCAGTTGCCTGGCTTGCTTCATGGTGGTAGCCAGTCCTTTGTAGTAGACTTGTGCTTGTAAACGGCGATTAAGAATGTCCTCGGTACCCAAAGAAAGAATGTCGTCGAGGCTTGCATCAGATTGTATCAAACCTTTGTTGTGAAGCGAGCGCAGCAAGTCCTCCATCTCCCGCTTACCATGGCCTTCACTGGTATCGACCATACCAATTAGGCGCATTGCTTGACGTCGATGGCGTCGAAGCTGAGATTTAGCCTTCCATATCTCCCGCATGTTCTTTAGCCCGTGCTGGGCCTTGATTGCGTGTTCTTCTTCGATTCTTGCGGCCTTCCAGGGGTGTGAAGGTGTGTCAAACTTAGGTCTCGAAAATTTTGGCTCTCCCATCTACATCCCTCACTTCTTTCTGCTTACACCAAGTGTTAGACCACCGCGCCCGTTGGAGCGACCCCTTTGACCACGGACCTTGTTACCAGTGGCATGCCTGACACCGCGATAACATTTGATAGATCGTAGTCTAGTGACATCGTCTTTGAGAGTGAGAGATACCTGCTGGCCG
>DUJJ01000151.1 GCA_013329865.1 Candidatus Poseidoniaceae archaeon | reverse complement strand
TGTAGGTGTTCAACAACTGATAATGCGTTATCAGCATACAAAATAGTGTTATCATGGTCGAGTGATATTGTCAAATTCTTAGTTGGCAATACGCACTGAGGCTGGTAGTGAAGATAGCTCAGTCCTGAGGTCTCATCAAGCGACACTGTGATAATATCATTTAATGTAGGTAGGGAGTTTTGATTGCTGAATTCACTTATGGTGAACTCATCTTGCTCGAAATTATAATCTGTTGAAAAATAATTTGAAGAATACGTAATATTGGTGCCAACTGTTGTTATCCTAGCATCGAACGCCGGACAAGTCGATTGAGTTGCAAGGGCGAATGCCAGTTCACTACTAGAAGTAATTACTCCGTCGTCGGTGATATTCAGCTGCTGGTTGTTGACCAAATGCTTGGCATGGTAACTATCGAAATACGAGGCCGCACCAACCTCAAGTTTGACCAAAGATGGCGTAACGAAGTGATCGATGCTGGACAATTTTGCCCGAATCTGGATAGCGCTATGTTCTAGCGGGTTCAGCCTCAGATCAATAGGTAAGGTCAGATTTGCGTAGCCATCGATAGTGTTACCAGATAAGTGATCAACTACATCGAAACTTACCTCAGTTCCAAGCGGCTCGTTAACCAGACCATCTACGCGTCCCCAGCCAAAGTTTGAATCAGGATATATTGGTTGAGATAACCAGGTTCCATAATTTGTGAAGACATCAATTTCAATTCCCGCATCGTCAATATACCAGCCATCGAGTTCGACCAGTTGATCAGCGAAGAAACTATACCGGAATCGAACATCAAGACCGGATAGATTAGAGATATCGTATTGTTTATGTTGAAAAGGCAGCGATGAATTGCGACAACTTCCAGGAATTGTGGAGCCATCTAATATCCCTTCACCGTAAAAAGGTGAATTTGTATTGGCTGTCGATATTTGATCGTGGAAGTTACTAACCTGGGGTGGTAAAAACCACCAATTGATGCCTCCGTCATTGGATACCGAAACTGCTCCGCCATCCCAGTTAGCCTCGGTGCATATCCAACTATTGAATGACAAGCGAGCAGAAGAGTTCGGCGGAATCGGGTATTCTGGTGAAATTAAATGGGTATACATTTCATTGTCATACCGACCATCCAGCGCAATGCCAATACCATTTTCGCCAGATGACCATGCATCAGGCCCGTATATCCGGTTTGGTGGAAGTTTACCATATTCCCACTGGCTGTCACTCTGAGCAGAGACTGACCAACCTAAGGGTAGCTCGTCAAAAGTATCGAAAGAAAATACTTGGTAATGCTGTGCACTGAGTCCCATAATTTGTGTCCACTGCCACTGATTGGTCTGTGGAGTTATGCTGAATAGCCAGCCATCTGATGAATTAAAACCAATATTAGGCATATTATTGAAATCATGAAAAACTTGGCTTTGAGCGCTGTTGGTACCCCTGTTGTGATGAAATACCAATTGGTCAATAGCAATGCCTTCCCAGCCTGATGAGGCTGCACCGCCATAATTTATTCCAGCATTGGTGTAAACGGTAAACTTGAACAGTGTGTGATTCAAGCCCCCTGAATTCGTAAAGTTGTGAACTATTGGCAGATAGACTGGTATCCAGCCGCTTGATTCCGTGTAATACAGATTACCATTATGCCACACTCCTAGGCCAGGGATGCCGTAATTACCCGATATTGGATTCCAAGATTGACCGTTGTCAAAGGAAAATTCAACGAACAGATAATCGTGTAGATAACCCTGAATATCCCAATTTAGATTGATTTCTAGCTCATCAAGATAGGGGAAATTAGACAGATTGGCTGGCAAGATAAATTCAGATGCTGCATAGGGCAGGTAATCACCAGAAAAGTTTCCGTGAAACCACGCACCCATTTGATCACCTTGATTAAACAATTCTAATTGATCAACAAACCAACCACCACGCAACACATTCGATTGACTAGTTTCGACACAAAATCGGAAATTTGTGGTTGATTGTGCTTGATTAAAGATGCTGTCAAGTGAGATGTTTACTTGCTCCCACTGATTACTTACTAGATTTAGATTATTTGTTAATGGTAGGCTAACCCAAACGTGGTTTGCATCACGGAAACTCAAGTCCACTGAATCTGATATGTCTAAGGCAGTCCAGTGCTGGAATGACACAGTGTAGTTATTGATTACTCTTGGCACATCGATTACCGGACTATGAATACACGCATCAATGCCAGGACCCAAATCTCCAGCACCTGTAGTAGCTAGAAATGAGGTGTTCTGAAATCCCCGAGCTGGTATTGACATACCAGAATTACTAGCAATTGGCGTACCGATTCCAGCAATCGTCCATACTTCGCCGTCACGGCCACTGGGCAACCAGCCACCGTCAGGAACTGCCGAAACTTGTTCAAAATCCTCAGCAATATTGGACACATTGAGTTTTTGTAGTGTCAATGCTGCCATATTTTCTTCCACATTAGTTAAGTTGCCGTGCCATTGACTCTCTTGATTGGCCCCAAATGTCGTGTTTTGATAAGGTATGGGATTCCATAGTGATGAGACCGTTAAATTTGCATCAGTAATGGTGTGATTTGCTGGTACTTGCAATAAATCAACTGCTTGCACATCCAGATAACTTTGATTCTCTGCAGGTACAAAGCCTTCAGTTCCAGACCAAACTTGCACTGGCTCGGGAGACCATGAACCGCCGTCTGCAGCAACGAGGTTTGTCAATGGAGTCGTAATTATAACCATCACAAGTGCTGAGGCTATAAAGTGCCTAGCCCAATGATTTTGTGACGGAAATCGGCTTGCCATAGTAATTCACCTCGCTCCGCGAGGTGAGGTCTTTGATTATGAACCAGTTGTTGTTATGTTTGAGTATTAATGTTCAAGTCCCTTCATACTTGAGCGTTAGATATGGCGGAGGATAGATTTCTCGATAAAGCGCAAGCGCGCGATATCGAAGAGGAATTATTCGCCACCAGAAGACAACAAGCATCAAGGCATATGCCAGTTCCGTTGCCAAGACAAAATTTCTGGGAAATGGTTGGCAGGCTACTTGCCGGCATCGACGCTGAAATACAGGACATGGTTATGAATGGGACTACTGGATTAAGATTGCAGAATGCTCAGAAACGTCAGGCCAATATTCGTAGAATTGCGTCCGAACTATCGAGGAAGCGACTGGTTACAATGATGCAATATCTTGCCTCACAATCGCTGAGAACCGACTCACAACTCGGGACGAACCAAGATTTACCACCAATGGATTGGGCACGTCATGACCCTGCTGAGAAGGCGTTCTACACGGGAATTGTAACACAAATGGACCGGTTCAAGAAATTGATTGACTGGGATTCAATGCAAAAAGGCATCCTTGCTGAAGGGATGACTGAGCGAAAAAAGCACTCAAGAGGAACTATGCAGTTAGATTCCTTTATTGAAAGTCCGGCTGGTTTAACCGGTCAATCGCCCCCGGAGTTGATAATTGACGATGAGGAGCCACAAATTGAGTTAGTTGACTCACAATATGATGAAGAAGATCGTATTTACAATGAGGAGTGGCCTGATATTGATGAATATGTCAAATCGGGACTGGATGCCCCCCAAGAAGATACTAAACTCGAGCCAAAGGCTACCGAAAATAGTGCAGACAAGCACATGGCAGCAATGGAATTGGCACCGTCGAAAAAGAAACCAAAGAAAATTGTCGAAACGATGCCTGATTTATCAGCAGTAGAAAATGCTGAAGAAAGTACAACAGCAACCAATACCGAAGCGGTGATGATCCGCATTAGGATAGTTCAGTCCTTACCTGAGCCCATTGTATTGGGAGACGGCGTAGAAATAGCCCTAGAAGAGGATGATATCCATTTTATCGACAAAGATACTGCTGATTGGTTGGTTGAATCAGGCGTAGCTGAGGTAGAGAGTCTTTGACTCAGTTCGCAACACGCATTGAAAGTTCAATACTCACAGTATCAGGAATCTCTATCCTGGTAACCTGTCGAAGCGCTGACTCATCCTTACCGGAGTTGATGTCCATCTCAAGTAGGCGCTTGTGAACACGTAGTTCCCAATGGTCATAGGTTTCACTGCCCTCTCCATCTGGAGCCTTCCTGACGGGGACGACTAGTCTTCTGGTTGGTAGTGGTATCGGACCACGCAGTGAGATTCCACCGGCGTCGCAGATTGTCTTGATTTGGTTGGCTACTCGATCAATATCTTGGTGATTTTCACCAGTCAGTTTGATGATTGTAACTGCTGCCAAATTCAATCCTCCAACCTGTCAAACCTTAACTTTAGAATCACTTCTTTTCAATCTTCAAACAGACACCTGCAGCGACTGTCTTACCCATATCACGGATTGCGAAACGGGACAGTTCTGGGAATGTGTCCATCTGCTCGATAGCTAGAGGCTTGGTAGGTTGGAAACGAATCAGACAAGCGTCACCAGTCTTCAAGAAAGAAGGATTGGCTTCTTTTCCGGACTTGTTGGTCTTTTCTAGTAGTTCTTGGAACCTAACAGCAACTTGTGCAGTGTGGGCGTGGAATACTGGAGTATAGCCAACAGATACAGCCTTTGGAATGTCCATCAACTGAATTTGTCCGACGAAGGTTTCGTCGTGTCTAACGAAGGTTGGCTCACTGTCGCTGTATCCAGCAACGTCACCACGGCGGATGTCAGTAGCAGCTAGACCACGAACGTTGAACCCAACGTTGTCACCAGGTTCTGCTTTTGGCACCATTGTGTGGTGCATTTCAATAGACTTGACCTCAGCAGACTTCTGTGATGGGTTGAATACCACAGTCTTGCCGACGTTTAGTGTTCCTGTTTCGATTTTGCCGACTGGAACTGTTCCGATACCAGAAATCTTGTAGACGTCTTGGATTGGTAGTCTTAGAGCCTTATCGATTGGCTTGTCAGGCATTGCTGCGGCATCGATGGCCTCGAACAATGTTGGCCCGTTATACCACGGTGTGTTTGCGCTCTTTTCGTAGACGTTGTCACCCTTTAGTGAGGATGCTGGAATCATTGGGATACGGTCTAGTTGAGAACCGAAACCGGCCATCTTCAACAGTGCTGAAAC
>DUJJ01000165.1 GCA_013329865.1 Candidatus Poseidoniaceae archaeon | reverse complement strand
GATTAAATCATATGCCAGGAAATTATTACGCGCCTTACTAATCCCAGGCGGAGTAAGAAGATTACTTGAGAAGAACAGAGACAGTAAAATATAGTCTTAAGACCTAAGTAAGTAAAAACCTACCTAGATTGTAGACACTGGTTATATTGCTAAATGAAAATTTATTGTTTGGCTCACAGACTGATGCTTGGTAACAAAGCAATCAAAAAGGAGGACTGATACAGCAATGCGATAGGGATGTTGGAACGCCGCAAACCTTTGGATTTGTTATTCCCACTACAGGGTAACGCCAAATCTAGGGAAAGTGGCGCACCGACACAAAAGATGACCACACTCGACCGCCTGAGGGCCGGTGTGGTTCTCGCTAGGGATGCTGTCAAAGCAGTCAGCGTAACAGCCATGGAGGCACTTCGCGAGGGTGTTGCATTTATCGGTATCAGCGAAAAAAATGAATTGGTTGACCCGTTTCATAATCTCGATGCACCAATATGGTCAGAGCAACCACCGCAGGAATTGCTCAAACTCGCATACCAATACTGTGAAAAATTAACCATTCAAGAGGCTGGTAATTTTTATCATTCATTCAAATATTTGCCCGATGAACAAAGACTGGCGATGTGTGCTGTGTATGCGTTTTGTCGCCGAGCAGACGATATCGCCGACGGTGATTGGGCCGATCGTTTTCCGGGAAGTGTTGGCCAAACCGACCCTGAGGCGACCGCTTACCGAGAACAATTGGAAGCTCTGCAAAACAGGGGAACAATTCTTGACGAAGAGTCATATCTAAACAAAATCACACAGTTATTTTTCTTCAGAAAAAAACTCTCAACCTGCTACACAGATGTTTATTCAACTGACCCCGTATTTTTGGCTCTCAAGGATACTGTTAATCGATATACGATTCCAAGAAATGTCTTTGATGATTTGATTTCTGGCATGGAGGACGACCTCTACAACAACCGGTATCGAACCTTTGATGAACTGTATGATTACTGTTACCGAGTTGCTTCAGTGGTTGGTCTAATGTGTATAGAAATCTACGGCTACGATGACCCACTGGCGAAAAAGTATGCCGAATCTTGGGGCATATTTATGCAACTAACTAACGTTTTACGCGATGTCGGAGAAGACATCGAGCGAGATAGAGTATACCTACCGCTGGATGAACTGGAGAAGAACGGAATTCAAGAATCAGAGTTGGATGGCAAAGTTGTTCTCAACAAAACCTGGGAGCCTTATTGTTACCATTATGCTAGAAGAGCTAGAAGCTATTTAGAAGAAGCCAGGCAATTGCTACCATTGTTACCAAGAAGAACCAGATATTCTCCTGCTGCAATGATTGCCTTTTATGACAAGATACTGCGTCAAATCGAAAAAGAGCAGGGCGATGTTTTTACTAAGCGTGTTAAATTAAACAAGTTACAAAAAATGAGTTTAGCGGCAGCGGTATACGTCAGGCACAGAATGTTGCCAAGGATTCTTGACCCGGTGTGGAACGGACTTTCAAGGCTAGGCTTACTGCCATCGGTTTGAGCCTACTGGATTCTAGTGAAAGATTGAATGCCGGTTATGTAGCGGCCAAGAATCAGGTTGTGAATGTCGTGAGTTCCCTCATACGTTTTGACTGACTCAAGATTTGCCATGTGGCGCATCACTGGATACTCGTCTAGAATGCCATTAGCGCCATGTATGTCTCTAGCAATTCTGGCGATTTCAAGAGCGATATCAACATTGTTCATCTTGGCAAGAGAAATTTGTTCGTTGAACCATGTCCCATCATCTTTTTTACGACCAAGATGGTATGCTAGTAGTTGACCTTTGGTAATTTCTCTAAGCATGTATGCTAGTTTATTCTGGACCAGTTGATAAGAAGCAATGGGCACATCGAATTGTATTCTTGACAGTGCGTAGGTTTTGGCGCTGTGGAAGCAAGCCATTGCTGCACCCAATGCACCCCATGAAATTCCGTAACGAGCGTTGTTTAAACAGGAGAAAGGCCCTCTGAGTCCTTTAACGCCGGGCAGTATTCGGTCCTTGGGAATCTTACAATCCTGAAACACCAATTCGCTGGTAACTGATGCTTTCAAAGAATGCTTACCTTTCATTTCCGGTGCACTAAATCCTTCATCACCTTTCTCAACAATAAAGCCCTTTATCACTCCGTCGAGTTTTGCCCAAACAACTGCTACATCAGCAATAGTTCCGTTGGTAATCCACATTTTTGCTCCATTTAGCAGGTAATGATCACCCATATCTTCTGCTTTTGTTATCATGTCTCCAGGGTTAGACCCATAATCTGGTTCGGTTAGACCGAAACAACCAACCATTTCACCAGTTGCTAGTTTTGGCAAGTAGTGATTTTTTTGTTCCTCTGAGCCGAAATCCCAAATCGGATACATGGCGAGCGAACCTTGAACTGAAGCAAATGAGCGAAGACCTGAGTCACCTCTTTCTAGTTCTTGACAGATTAATCCGTATGCGACATAAGACAGACCTGGACACCCGTAACCCTTGAGTGGAGCGCCTAAGACACCCATTTCTCCGAGCGCAACTCGCCACTCATCAGGGAAGACGCCTGCATCACAAGCATGTTCGATTTTGGGTAGTACTTCTTCATCTACCCACTCTCTAACCATGTCTCTAATCATTATCTCTTCTTCTGTCAGTAAACTTTCTATGTCGTAAAAATCGAGCCCCTCAAACTGCTCCATGTGTTCTCCCCAATATTATGTGAACATAGGCGCTTCAATAACCTAACTACACTTAGGGTTTTCTTATTTCCTTCTTTTCTTCATTAATTGCTTATATTTGCGTTGCAAAAACGGACTATTCATGTAGATTAAACCGATAATTACGCCGGGGACAGATACTGAAACTGCAATCAATATTATTGTTGTCAACATGGTGTTATCGATTTGAATCTGAAACGGTTCAAAGGCGATTATATTACCATTTGAGGTGAGTAAGAAACCAGTGTTGAATCCAGTCTCCCAAACATAAGATATTTGCCTACCAGCAACAACAGAATCCCATTCCGCCATCTGCACTGATGATATCTGAACCTTTGCGACATCATTGTGTGGGTCATATCGTACTGTTCCAGACGGTGCTAGGTGGATTAACGAGGAACTTGAGTATCCTCTTGAAGCAGCGATAAAGTCCCCGTCCAGGGTGCGATATTCAACCATGTTCCCGACTGATGATTTTGTGTGGTCTACAGTATTTAGTTGAATTGAAATCATCCTCAAACCGCTGGCAAAGGCGACACACTCATTCAGCTGCGCATCGGGGCAATCGACATCAACCCACGTGTTGGTTCTAGTCCCGCTAATCCATGTAAGGTTGTGAGTTGGGCCAATAACCCCTAAACCACTAGAAATCGTTGAGACAACACACAGGTCGTAATTAAGGTGACAGGATATTCCGGTAACCTTTGAGTCAGCATCGTTGCCTAGGTTGAGGAATCCTGTCCCTTCGGAAAATCGCCACAACGAGCCATCATCACTGGCAAAGTAAGCATAATCACCCGCCGATCGCCATGCAACAGCGCTCATGTCTCTTCCTAAAATTGCCCCGGTTCCGTTAACGATAGTTACACTATGGTCAACTCTTTCGTAACGCATTGCAGTTCCAAAATCTCCTGCAATTAACGCCGCTTCACTCCTTGGGTGCCAAGCAACATCATTCAGATTGTTGTCGCGTGCGCTATTCAGTTCAACATCCAAAGACCGGTCACCAGGATTTTTTGCCGAGATAAGGTGAGTATAACCATCACTACCCACCAATAGAACAGTAGCACCATCAGGCGCAAGTGCAGCGTTGCTTATCCCAATGTCGTAGTCCGCTATTGATGTTTCAATTGACAAGTCAACCTGCTTAGTCTCGGCCATCACAACCGGTAGGACAAGAATCAGTAACAAACAGATTGGTATCAGGTGATTAACTCGCACACCTATCCGAAATAGTGCCTTATCAAAACATTTCTCTTTTCGCTTTGTTTGACGGTGAGCCTTATGTTCAATGGTGGTTTGGCGTGTCCCATGGAGAAATTCGCAGTTAAGCGTGGACTGGTAAAACAGCTCGGAGGAAATGCAGGGCTAGCAAAATTAGCAACGGAATATTTTGATGGTGTTAATGCCAATTCTGACGGCAAATTTACCGCCTCATACGGCATATTGACCAAGGTCACAGGTCACTTCGACAGCGATGGCAAGTTAGTAGTCGATGTAGAGCAGTTGAAAGGCGATGCGTTAGGTGAGTTACTCGCAAGCGACGGTGGTAGAGAACAGGCCATGGAGTCAAGAAAACGCTGGTCAGGATTCTTAGATGAAGCGACTGGATATAATGCTAAACAAAGAGGCGACAAGGCAAAAGAAGAAGCAAAAAAATTCTCTAAAGCGAAATCCGCGATTAAGATGGCCCACAAGTCGATGGAAATGTCAACAAAATTGACTGATGAAGTTAAGACCAAAGCTCTGGCCATGATTGCTGAGTTGGAAACTATGATTGACAATGAAGAAGCACCGTCTGAAGGGAAGGTAAAGAAACTGAACGACTTATTCTGAGGTGAAATCGATGGATATTGAACAAATGGTGATTCAATATCAAGATAAATGCCCACGAATCAATGAATTAACCACATCCCAACTGACTCGCATCAACAAAATAATCGGAAGTGTGGAAGAAACAGTTGGTCTGGATTATTTAGTCGACTGCATTGCTGACGGGGATAGTGCCAAAGGTGACGGCACACTCAGATGTTATGTTGGCTTTGAACCGTCGGGGAAGGCTCACATTGGGTGGAAAGTACTCTCGTTGCAACTTAAGCGCATGCTAGAAGCCGATGTTAATGTGCTGATATTCCTGGCTGACTGGCATGCTTGGATTAACGACAAATTTAGTGGCAATATGGCGGATATTCAGCTGACTGCTAAATACATGGAAGAGACATTCCGGGCGTTACTTAACTACCCACCAGAAGGGGATGGACC
>DUJJ01000167.1:4685-11918 GCA_013329865.1 Candidatus Poseidoniaceae archaeon | reverse complement strand
CACTGCCGTTGAAACCAACCAAAAGGTCGATAATGAGTTGATTAGGATTAGAGTAACTATCACAGATTCATGCGTTGATAAAATTAGATTGGACTACAATGACCCATCATTGTCAATCGACGGACGAGTCTTCGGCTCACTAGATGGTTTAGCCACACAATATTCCAGGTGGAAGGTATTTGTTAATGGACAAGAAGCAGCGTATCAACTAATTGATGAATTAGGTAATTTCAATTTAGTTACTTCAATAGGCCAATATTTGGACAGTGAGGTTAGTGAACTGACAATTAAGATTCAATCATGGTTTAACTGGGACTCAAGCGGTTCGGCCAGCTCAACACTACTCGAGATTAATTCAGTGCAGGTCACAGGCGGATTTACGGTAGAATGGGACGAAGACCCGGTTTGCCAGACTATTGGTCCGCAATATTTCAGTGAGGATGGCACAGGGATATTGATACCGTTCCTTGATCGTTGTACAGATGATCGAACTGCCTCATCCGACCTTTCAGTTTCATTTACTACCTCGCAAAATTTACTACTAAACGCCAGCATGGTTCAGGATGATATTAGGTTAGTCGTTCTACCAGACCAACACGGTGTTGCAACGGTTACGGTGACCGCTTATGATGAGGCAGGGAATTATTGGACTGAAACTTTCATTGTGTATGTTGAGGAGGTTGACGATGCACCAGTTGTTGCTGAATTCCCATCAATCATACCAATTGAAGCCGGAGTTCCGACAACGATAATTTTGTCATACTATGATATTGATTCAACGGGTTTAACGGTCACCACCGATAAATCATGGGCATTAGTGGACTTGTCTACCTCGACCATCACAGTAACCCCTCCCGAGACAACATCTGCCGTGCCAGTAGTTGTTAGCGTTTGTGACCAGACAACATGTGTCAATCAAACATTAGTTCTTGAAGTAATTACGCTTGCTGAATTATCAATTGAAGAAGTGTTAATTGATGCATCAGACCCAAAGGAAGGCGATGTTGTGCCAGTACGGATATATGTCAGAAACTCAGGTAACAGTGAAGCATCACTAGTTTCTATCCGTTGTCAATCTGGAGCGAATTTAGTAGCCATTAAATCCATTCCTTTGCTTCAGCCCGGAGAACTTGGTGTAGTAACTTGTGATTGGATGCCTAATGAACAAGGCAGTCAAACAATTACGGTTGAATTAGATCGGGCAAACGGCATCTTGGAGAGCAATGAAGCGAATAACGTTCAAATTACCACTGTTGAGATTGGCGCAGCACTGCCTGATGAATCATCCTCCAAGGCACCTATCTCAACCATTACTTTGTGGTCAATCACGGTTATTGCCGTTGCTCTTTTGATTACTGCCTTTTTGCTATTTGCTCCAAAGAAAATAAAGAAACTGTGAGTGATTTAGAACGAATATCTTATGTCGGATAATCATAGACATACCCTATAATTTGATAAATGAAATGTCGAAGGCGCACCTGCTTTGAGACTGTGGGGGTCGTTCAACTTAGGTTGACAAAGTGGGATGTGGGAACATGTCAGAATTAAGAATTAGAATAGAAACTGAGGAATATATTTACGAAGAATATGTTGAAGCTTAATGATATCACTTATTCCATTGCGGAGGATATCTTTCTTGCTCCATTAGTATCATTACAGGCTTGCCGATTTCTCCGTTTTCCGAAGCGGATATTTCAGAGAAATCTTTGTTCATTTTCACGATACCGACAATTTCATTTTTCGTGGTGAAGGCAGCCACTTCTTGCCCGTTTGATAGGGTTTCATCAATCTCAATAAGTCCGGGTCTGAGCAACGGCGCACCATGGCAAAGGGCACTTGCTGCACTATCTTTGACAATGATATACGGCTTATCAAGCAGCAATTTTTCTGTAGGGTGGATTATTTTGCTTAATGCATTAGGATTATCACATTCTTTCCATAACCATACAGCATCCGCAATTTCTTGAAGCGTGACGCAGTCAGCCAGTGCAAAGCGTCCTGAATTTTCTCGCCGTAATTCTTTCAGTTCTACACCATAGCCGAGCATAAGACCCATGTCCCGGGCAATCGTTCTGATGTAGGTTCCAGCCTCACATGAGATTCTGGCAATAGCTTCTCTCTGATTATGTTCAATCAGTTCAAATTTGAAAATTCGCCTTGTTCTTACTTGGACTTTTACTGCGGATATCTCAGGTGGAACATTATAGATTCTACCAGTCAGATTTGTCATCACAGTTTCTAGTTCATGGGTGCTGGGCGCCTCGGAAAATTTTAGCACTGCGATATACGATTTATCGGTTTTGAGTATGCCTTTGGTGAGTTTCATGGATTTACCAGCCATTAACGGCAAAACGCCCGTTGCAAAGGGGTCAAGGGTGCCTCCGTGCCCCAAACGGTCTAATCCGAGTAAATCTCTGACCCATGATGCAATTTGATGCGAGGTGGGGCCTGGTGGTTTGTCAAGCAAAATAAAACCGGAGGACAGTCTTTGCTCGATAGTCATGGCCTCAGGATTTATGCCGTGAGGTGAACTTTTAGAGTTGTCATCTAGAGTTACCCTTGCCATTTAATCACCTCTAATGGTTGCCATAACTTGGTCTAGAACCTGTTGTGCGTTCAGGTTGGTGGCGTCAATAATGTGGGTATAAGGAGTGGGGTCATCTGGAACGAATCCATACATATTCTGGTAGCGCTCATTATCAACCGCTAGCCGATTTGCATTAGCCTTGCTTGCTTCATTGACGGTTATGCTCTCCCTAGATGCAACCCGTCTGGCTCGTTCTTGTTCAGCAACACTTAGCCAAATCCGGTCACCTGGTAATTTCATTTTGAATGCCCACCAACCGGCTAGTCTTGATTCGATGATGTTGGTCTTGCCATCTGCTAGGTAGGCTCGTAATATCTCGTCTAGCTCTCGGTCAATCGACTCATCATTGGAACACAATTTGCCAAAGTCCGCAAGACTCAATCCTAGTTTTTTTGCTTCGGAGCGGAATATTTCGCCACCATTTATGCTCGTCCAACTTAGGTGATCCCTCAGTCCGGCAACCAATGTCGATGTTCCGCTACCAGGATGACCCGAAATTGTTAATTTTTTCATGGTCACACCCATTGGTGACGACAAACGTCGCACTTCTTGTCGCGCGGACCGATTTTGCTAATCATATCACTCCCACATGTTGGACAAGAAAGTCCTTCTAGACCAGAGTAGGCTTGTTTTTTGGTGCTATTAGTCTTTAATTCAGATTTTTCGAGAGATTTTGTTGCGGTTTTTTTCTTCGATTGTGATTTGCTTTTTTGTCGTCTTCGCTGGGCATTTTTATCTACGGTTTTCCCTTTGCTGGCAACTAAATGTAATAATGGCTCCTTCAATTTTTCACCTGATGCTACAACAGGGTGAGAGCGGTAACGAAACAGTTTGATATGTCGGTCAACAACTCTGCCAAAAGGCGCACTCATGCAAATGTATGCACAAATCCATGCTGGGAAGAACAAGAATTTGCCAGATAGTAGGTTCCACTCTGACGCCCATGGTAGTGAGACATAATCGACTCTGAAGGTTTCTACAGTTGTTGTTAGCCAAGAAAAAACGGCAATAATAATCACCATGGTAAACATCATTGGTTTCATGGCCCCCATCTGAACTTTCAATTGTTCAGGCATCATCTGTTGTTGTAAAACGGTTGCTTTTTCCTGAAGAATTGGATCCCTTGAGAGACGGGCATCATTCATCATACGTCTGATTTGGCCCTGGCGATGTCCGATATGAGCTTGCTCTATCGGGTCGAGGAAGAAACTTCTCAACACTGTGTTCATGAGCATAGAAAATGTTCCTAAAATTAGGACTGTGACAATAAAGAATGACTCCTCTGGTAGCACAGGGGACAATATTGGGTCTGCTATTCCACCCATTGTTGACCTAATTCCGGGGTTCATAATTAGTAAGGTCATCAAGATCATGACCATTAACATCATCATCATTGAGCCACCGGGCGGCTGCGGTGGTGGTGGCGCATTGCCGTTTGCCATGGTGAGTGGTATATCACAAAGGGCATGAAGGTTGGCATTGGATTGGCTAGAAAATACCTACTCACTCAGCCGTGAAATTCAAACAGTGCAGGGATATGGCTCTTGCATGCGACGTCGGGAACCACTAGATGTTGAGCCAAATTGGAGGCACCCATTGCCGATGCCAATGCCCTATCAACCAGTATGTGTTACTCAATTTGAGGCTGTCGAACAAATCGCAAAACTTAGTAATAAACCAAGAATATTCATGTGGACGGACGCGGAGAGAAACTGCCTCAATGGTTGGGAGTTCCTAGCTAGTGTTCGACAAGGAGTTCCACCGCAAGGGATTGAGGCTGAACTGAATGCGTGGATGGAGCAGTATCCCAATGCTTGGTTGGCAGTTGATTTGCGTGACGGAATTATGCCCCCATCGACGACCAAACCAATTGAAGAATATCTGGCGTCGATACCCAGGCAAATTTTGGTTATCGTTTCCGGTGATTCAAACAGTGAGGTGTGGCCTAAATGGTCACTTCCAGTTTAGTCAAATCACAAATCAACAAATGAGAATCCACAAGTCACACATGTGTCATCATCATCTGCACATTTTGTTGGACACACTGGACAGTCTTTTCCGCCTTCGATGGCTTCATTGGTATCACTACTGCTTGTAGAACCTTCATCAGTGTTCGCTTCTGCAGGTTTATGAGCATCGTTCCATGCTTTGGCCGCTTCTGTCAGTTCTGCTTTCTTGAGGTAGCCATTATCATCTAAATCAAAATTAACTGCGTGCTTAACAAACGCATCGCGGTCCTCGGCGCTAATTTCGTGTGCCTCCATCACTCTTAGCAGGACATCTTCACGCCAGGTAACTTTCGACTTTTCCTCGTTATCGTCGACAGGTTCAACGGTCGCCTCATCGGTGGGTTCAGGTTCTTCTTTAGCCTCTGGGGCAGTTTCTGGTAAATCCTCGGTTTCTATCTCGTCACCGAAGTGGACACCGTGGAATTTATTCAAGACGTCACCGTCGACTTCTCCATTGCCTTTGATTTCAAAGCAAACTTCCAATCTTTCACCTTTGCCAACCATTGGGACCATCCAACTTGCTTGGGTACCGGAGTCGATATCTTCGGTGGTGATTTCACAATCATCTCGCTTGCCGTTAGCGCCTTTAATGTACCAATCCTTAATCTCGAAATTTGCTGGTATGACATCATTTATGTATATGTCTTGAAGAGCAGTATCTCCGTTGTTTTCAAACAAAATCAGCACTTCATATCGTCCCTTCCCGCCTAGTGGAATCGCTTGCTTACCCGCAGAAAAGTCCCTTCGATTATGAATAACCTTGATGGTTGGGGCATCTGAGCAATCACGACCGCAGACTGGGCCGAATCTTTCCGCACTGAATTCAGCTCGTAGAGGTGCGACGACTTTCTCATTTTGCGGTGATGGGTCGGGAGCAACCAGGTCGTAAGCAATCGTTATTTTCTTACCAGGCTCTAATCCTAACGGCCCTCTTGTGCCGATTGTCATAGTTAGGGTATGTCCATCCCCATCTGGTGATTTATGCTCCTTTTCGAGTGTTATTCCGCTGCTAATCTCAGCTTTGAACTGTTCAAGTTCCAGTTCCTTACCGGCAACGCTAATTTTCATTGACTCAATGTCTGGGGCTTCAAACAATCCAGGTATGTCATCAGTTATTCGCATCAGGTTGATGGTTGCACTACCTGAGTTGACCAAGGATATTGCAACACCGACCTTTTGATTGCGGTATGATCTCAATCCTTTCGTTGAATATTTTTTACTTACATCAGCTTCGAGAACATCAAATGAACTTTCTTCGAGCTTCATTGACCCTTGAGTGGACCTGACAGCATGTGGCAAAATCGTGTAAGACAAATCGTAGGTGAAGTCCGGTTCAGATGTTGCAACAACCGTTCGCTCATCTGACTCCCACTTGCCGTTTGGCAACACATCTTGCTCGACGTCTTGCACATCGAACAACAATTCGTTACTACCTTTCATTCTGACCTGCAATTTAACCAAATCTACGGCAAACGATGACCGGTTTTCGAAAATTGTTTTGCATATCCAGTTGTCTGGGCGTTCGTCTTCTCTTACTCTCATGTAAGTAAAACCGCGACAGAAGGCGTCGAGTTCTTTGAAGTTCAGATTTGACAATGTCGATTCAGCGGTGTATGTGGCCGATGCAGAACCGGCTTTGATAGTTTTTGTTCCCGTAACCACAATGCGTCCTTCAACCGCGAGAACCTGCTTCTCACCAGCATTCAAAGAGCCCACTGCCCAAGTAAGGGTATTACCCTCAATGCTTGCTCCAGCCACGCTATCAAAGGTTATTTCCTTTGGAACCGGCCTGGTTACTTCAACATTTTCCAGTGTTACAGAACATAGATTTTCTACCTCTAATTCCAGTGCAATTGGACCGCCTTCAGCACCGTGAGATACAGAAAGAGATCGTTCTTGTGATCTTGCAGGGTTAGTATCTAGGCGCTCCCTTAGCGCCATCATACGCATACCATCGACTTTGTATTTCATACTGTAGTTTTTGCCAGCTTCGAGTTCGTCTACTGAGACATGGTCTCCGCCGATATCAGTGGATTCAGCATTGTCCAAGATTACATCAATGTCGTAAATCCTGTCATCAGCAGATGGGTTGCTTATTGTTAGGGTTCCTTTCACTGCTTGCTTCACGATTTCACCATCGGCAGATAGTGTAGCGGTCTCTATTTCGTGGAGGCTACCTTCGAGTTTGTCACCGGGGACTTTTTCGACATCATCACGTGACCTGATGGTGGCTCCAGCCTGTTCTCCAGATAAATCATCGGGCGACATATTTTCTTGCTCTGCTTCGCTTTCCTCAGCAGGAATATCAGAATGAGGGGACAATAGTAAATCAGCTGCGGCTGTTGCTGGCGCATCCATTGCTGGCATTTCCGGTGGTGCCGGCGGTGCAAGCAGTAAATCAGCTGCGGCTGTTGTTGGTGCATCCATTGGTGGCATTTCTGGTGGTGCCGGCGGTGCAAGGAGAGCATCTGCTGCTGAGATATCAGGCGGTGCCGGCGGTGCATCCATTGGCGGCATTTCTGGTGGTGCCGGCGGTGCAAGGAGAGCATCTGCTGCTGAAATATCGGGCGGTGCCGGTGGTGCATCCATTGGCGGCATAGGTGGCATCTCGGGCGGTGCCGGCGGTGCGTCCATTGG
>DUJJ01000167.1:3965-4349 GCA_013329865.1 Candidatus Poseidoniaceae archaeon | reverse complement strand
GGCATAGGCGGCATTTCCGGTGGTGCAGGTGGCGCATCCATTGGCGGCATAGGTGGTAAATCAGCTTCAATTGCTTGAGCAGAATCCTCAGCTAAATCAGTCTCTGAGTCCGCCATTGCTGGTATTTCAGGGGGTGCCGGTGGTGCGTCCATTGGCGGCATAGGCGGCATTTCAGGGGGTGCCGGTGGTGCGTCCATTGGCGGCATAGGTGGCATCTCTGGTGGTGCCGGTGGTGCGTCCATTGGTGGCATAGGCGGCATTTCTGGTGGTGCCGGTGGTGCGTCCATTGGCGGCATAGGTGGCATCTCTGGTAATCCAGGTGGCGCATCCATTGGCGGCATAGGCGGCATTTCTGGTAGAGCAGGTGGCGCATCCATTGGTGGC
>DUJJ01000167.1:0-3649 GCA_013329865.1 Candidatus Poseidoniaceae archaeon | reverse complement strand
GCATCCATTGGTGGCATAGGTGGCATTCCCGGCGGAGCAGGGGGTGCATCCATTGGTGGCATAGGTGGCATTCCCGGCGGAGCAGGAGGTGCGTCCATTGGTGGCATAGGCGGCATACCTGGTGGAGCCGGTGGTGCATCTAGCGGAGCTTCTGCAGGTGGCATTGGCGGCATAGGTGGCATGGGGGGCAATCCAGGGGGCATAGGCGGTTTTTCATCAGACATTTCAATTCCTCCGCGCACTGTTACAATGCGGTAACCATGCCATTGTTGCATAGCACATAACCATTATGGCCAAAGGTTCGGCAATTTTCAGCCGATTTGATGCTTGAAGTTGGCTGTCAACAATCAAGTTGATTTATGATGCAATGGAGGCGTTGTCATGGTCGGTTTA
This sequence comes from Candidatus Poseidoniaceae archaeon, assembly GCA_013329865.1. Taxonomy (GTDB): domain Archaea; phylum Thermoplasmatota; class Poseidoniia; order Poseidoniales; family Poseidoniaceae; genus MGIIa-L1; species MGIIa-L1 sp8725u. The sequence continues at coordinate 3,256 of DUJJ01000167.1, read as the reverse complement.
GATAGTGGAACTCCACCAGTAATTTTTGTTGTGGGAACTGCCGGTGCTGGTAAGTCCTCACTGGTGACTGCATTCCAGCGCTGGTCTAGGTTTCTCGAAACAGACGCAATTGCGGTAAATCTAGATCCAGGTGCAGAGCGAGTTCACTATGATGCTGAGTTTGACGTTAGAGACTTAATATCGCTGACAGAGGTGATGACTGAATACGATCTTGGACCAAATGGGGCACAAATTCTCGCAGCCGACTTACTTGCTGCTCAAGCTGGTGATGTAGCCGACCAGTTGCATTCATTGTCTGGCGAATTGATGATTGTCGATACTCCCGGTCAAGTCGAGTTATTTGCTTTTAGGGAGGCTAGTAACCATTTGATTGAGGTGTTGGGTAGAAATCAATCGGCTATAATATACTTGTTCGACCCAATGCTATCGAGGTCGCCATCTGGATTCGTGTCACAAATGTTGCTATCTAGCATCGTCGAATTCAGACTGGGATTGCCGACCAAGAATTTCTTGTCGAAATCAGATTTATTGGACCCAGAAGAATTAGAAAAGATTCTTGAATGGTCTGAACGCCTTGAGATATTAGAAATGGCATTGTATGATGAAGCAGGAGGACAAAGAACGGAATTTGCCATCAACCAACTGAGGATGATGCAAGAGTTCGCTCAGGCACCGGGCCTAACTCCTCTGTCATCAGAGTTAGAGGAGGGTCTTGCTGACGTGTTGACATTTGCTCAAGCATTATTTGGTGGCATGGGTGATGCTAGAGACGGTTTCGCTCAAGATATCGAACATGAGAAAAATTGATTTTACCTCAAGAAATCTTAGAAGCCTTCTCGAACTAGGCCTCTTATGACAAGGCACTTATTGGCAATAGATGATGTTGAAGATGACTTTGAGATGATTCTCAAGTGGGCTGTTGAATTCAAGCGACTGTGGAAAGAAGGTGATGATGTTGCAATTAATTTCATGCCGCTGGACACTATGGCAGTCGGATCTATCTACGAGAAGCCAAGCACTAGGACAAGAGTATCATTTGAAGTTGGCATCAACAGGTTAGGTGGCTATCCACTAACACTGCTGAAAAATGATATCCAACTGGGAAAATCAGAAACGGTTGGTGATACTTCTCAGGTCTTATCACGATTTCTTGGAGCCATGACCTACCGCTGCTTCTCTCATGGAGACGTAGTAGAATTAGCGAAATATGCCGATGTTCCGGTATTGAATGCGTTGTCTGACAAGCATCATCCTTGTCAAGCAGCAGCGGATTTGATGACAATCATTGAGCATTGCATCCCGACAGATGAAGTCAAAGTTGCATGGGTTGGCGATGGGAACAACGTTCTCCATGATTTGATGCTGGCTTGTGCCATGCTCGGTATCGACATACACTATGCTGTCCCTGAGGGTTTTGAGCCCGCTGAGGATGTTGTTAAGCGATCCATCGACATGGCTACCAAAAATGGAAGTAAGGTTGTTGCAACAAATGACCCTGTAGAGGCCGTTACCGATGCAGACGTGGTATACACTGACGTCTTTATCTCGATGGGTGAAGAACACATGAAAGATAAGATGGCTTCATTCGAGGGATATCAGGTAAATGAGAAACTAGTTAGTCACATGAATGATGAATGGAAATTCATGCATTGCTTACCAGCTCATCGCGGTGATGAGGTCACTGATTGGGTGATGGATCATAACAACTCAATAGTCTTTGATCAAGCGGAAAATCGCATGTGGGCTCAAATGTCACTACTTGCTTACTTAGTGAGTCCTGAGGCATGGGAAACCATGGGAGAATTCATGGGGATTGCCTGATCAGATTTGCATCGGCACGATGAATCCAACCAACCCAAGTAACATAGCAATGCGTATTTTTGATGCTGCTTGGTAATCATTACCTTCCGCTAGTTCACGATTGAGGGTAATAAGCATTAAAATTGCTGGGGTTTGGAAGATTAGTTGATTGAATTGGAAAGGGCCCTGCCAATAAGGGATATAGAGACAAACCAGTGCAGCCATGACCACAACATACGCAAGCATCCTTGATTTTACTAAACCAAGGCTCATTGGAAGGGTAGTTCTAATTCCTTGGTCCGCTTCCATGTCTTGGCAATCTTTGATAATCTCACGGGCCAGATTAGCAAAAAACACTACTCCTGCTGTCCACCACACTAAATCCGTCCACAAATTTCCGACACTTGATGCGCCATACAATATGACTGCACCGACCATAATCGAAATTGCGACGTTGCCTTTTAGACCTGTATTTTTCAGCGTTGGGCCATGGTCATAAGTTATCATAAGGGCTACGGCAACGATGTAAATTGTAACCAACTCGAGAGGCGACTCACCTCCTGAATGCAGTAGGTAAGCTCCAATAGTGACAAAGGATATACTCAAAATCCATAGCACATAAGCAAATTTCTTTGCATTTTCAAGACTGATTAGTTCGGCCGCTAAAGGCCTCTCTGGATGCGCTTCTTTGTCGATAGCAATATCTTTGATGTCATTCATAGTATTCCCAGCGCCGATGAAAAATATAACCGCAAGGATTTGTGTAATCACCTCGGTGAGTTGATCTGACGCCCACGAATCACCAACGGCAAATTGGGCGCCAAGCGGTACGGTAATTGATGCTAAGATGACATTCTTCATGCGCATCAATTGAAGATACGCTGATATGCCGCCGCCCATGGTGAATGGGATGGTTCCCAGAATTTGATGTTGTTCGTTAAGAGGCCATCGACCATACACATACGCGAGTCCTGAAGCCGCCAACATCAGTTCCTTCGTCAAAACCTACCTTGGAGAACCGACTATCTCTCGCCAACACATTACCAAGTTGATTCATGGTTGCTCCCCAGCGGAAGCGTCTGTTGACATGCTCTAGAATTGTTGTAGTATTTGCTTCACCAACCGAACTCAAGAAATCAACAATTTCAGTTCGTAATCTGCGGGTTCTGCTCATCAAGCCTCACCTCTGTTATTTCTGACTCTGCGAACTAATCCACGGATGGTCGATGAATAAACAGGTTCCTGCTTATTCATTCCAGGTATGTGGATTGGTTGCCACCCAACAGCAGCAGAATGGGATGGGATTCTGCCGCTGGGGTGGGCGAATTTGGTGGTCAGTTTGTTATTCCAAACTGCGTTCTTTGACTCAGATTGAGTTTCAATCAAGTCATCAAAGGATAACTTCTCTTCATAATGTGTCGAATTATTCATGAAGCAAACGTGCAGGCTGTGGTAT
>DUJJ01000091.1 GCA_013329865.1 Candidatus Poseidoniaceae archaeon | reverse complement strand
GAGCCAGAGCCGGAACCTGAGCCGGAACCTGAGCCATTGCCTACAGAACCATGTAACGGCATGCTGATACTGTGTTTAAGAACTTATGACAATGTGACTTTCCCGGAAACTCACAATGCCTTTGCAACCGAAGATGATGGCATCTACTACCCTGCCAGCAATCACAGAACCGGCTTCAATGCGCAGTGGTCTGCAGGTATGCGTGCATTCATGATTGATACTCACTATGATAATCTGAATGACAAAACGCTATCGGGAGTCAAATTATGCCATGGTAGTGATGACCGAGGATTCAGTCCGTGTGTTTATGGTAATGTTAGTGCGGAAGACTGGTTGACCGAACTTAATGAGGCAATGGATGATAACCCACAAGATGTTGTCACAGTTCTTGTCGAAAACTATGTTTCAGCCGAACACTTAGAGCAGGTTTTCATCGATTCAGGACTTATGGACCGAGTGTTTTTGCATGAGGTCAACCAACCTTGGCCGACCCTTCAAGAAATGATTGACAATGAAACTAATCTGGTCGTGTTTTGGGAACAGGGCGATGATGAGCGTCACCCTTGGATTCACGATTTTCTAAGTCACAGTTGGACCACAAATTATGGTGAAAGAAGTACAGCGGAGATGGACTGCGATGTTCACCGTGGCGACGGTAATCAGGTAGTTTATCACATGAACAACTGGTTGAGTAACCAGGCTGGTCTAGCAGACCCGACGCAAGCTGAGGAAGCAAATGACGTTGATTTTCTAGTTGAAAGAGCGAACGAGTGTTGGGCAGAGCATGGTAAACGTCCAACATTTATCGCTGTTGACTGGTGGGAGGAAGGTGATGTTGTGAGGGCTGCAGAACTAATCAATCTTCAAGATGAGGCAGAAAACTAACCCCAGAATCTTCGAGTCCGAGCATACTCTATTTCCGCCAAGTGAATCGCTCGATACAAGCCCTCTCGGTTGTTGCGTGGAACTTTACGGAGTATCCTTTGGGCGGTGGCTTCACCAATCCCCCGCCCCATCAAACACAGAATCGCCTCTTGGCCTCTATTTTGAACCATCTCGGCATTTTTGATCATTCTAATACGGTCGCTGTCCTCCTCAGAAGCGACCCAATCTTTCAACATTGGCAGTAATCCCTCGCGCGTGCAAGCCAGCATCTTTCCTCCGCACTTTACACATGTCTTAATGTCAGAAATCTCATTATAGCGGGCCACTCTAAATCTGCGAACACTATTACATTTCAGACAGCATAAGACTGCTCGTTCGTTCTCCAATCGCAATTTAAGTCGTTCGCGAACTGCCGCATTATCCCAATTAGGCAACAACAAATCTTTGCTTGAACGCCGAGACAAACCAATGGGACCTGCGGCGGCAACCTCTACAACAATTACTCCCGACCTGATAGCAGATAGTAAGTCTGCTGCACCTTGGATATCCATTTTCTCAAAAAATAATTTATCCAGAACTTCCTGCAGCACCACTGTTCCACGATATTTTCTTATCAGGGCCTGAAGGTTTATTCTTCTCGGGTCTACGCCGTGCCGAATTATACCAAACGATTTACCAACTTCAGCAAATCGCCAGCGCAACTGTCTTGAATTTGGCAATGTGACACTCAGTATCCCTTCTAATGCATCCGGCGGGGTATCGTTCAGCCAGCCAATAAGGTCTTCAGGCGTAATGCCACTGGCTTGAATACCAATTCTTGTCGATTCAATGATTAATCGACCCCAGTTACCCGATTTGGTCGATGCCAATGCTAGTAGTAAATGACCAATAGTTTCGTTGATTTTACTACCGTGACAAGAATTTATGATTATTGCATCATTTCTTTCCTCAATAGTAATTCTACTATCCGTGGGTAGACTGCCCGACTTTTCCATGTGGTCGCCAATCTCCTCACTGAGCATACCTAATCCGTGCTCATTTATTGGATAGTCTGAAATCCGTAATTTCTCGCTGGCAAGTAAGTTATGCCGGTCAATGGCGTAGTTCGATTGATTATCAAGGTCAATCACTCCCAAATCTTGCGCAATTAATTCCCTTAATTTACCAATTTCTCTTGCTACCTCGGCAGGAACCGGGGGCAATTCACCTACCCATTGTGGTGCTTTCGCTTGATCGGATGCTGGAACTACCAATAATTCCGATTTTTCCGGGTCTGCATCAATTATCATCCATGTTCGCCCAGCAATAACAAACCTACGGACTGCACCATCTTCATCTTCACCGGAATCATTCAGCGACAACACAAATGCTTCATCCACTGAACCAATAGTTCGTCTTGTTACACTATCTCTAACCCGGTATGACTGCTTATCCGGTATCATTGAAAGATGCTTGCTTACCCAATCTCTGGTCCTCCCTGAAACCGAAAACCAACCATTGGAATATCGCTCTGGCAATTTGACCTCAATTGTCTTGAGTTTTATGTCAATCTCTTCTTCAGGAGTCTTGAACAACGGCCTGTTTTCAGGGAAAATAATCGCCTTGTTTTCGCTCATCAATTTCGCTTCCTCATAGATGGCGGCGGGCCAGCGGTACCATGGGACCTCGCCCGGCTTTTCTGCGTATTTTAGCAACCAATTATCTGCTAATACAGCTAAAATTTCGACAGTGTTTTCTCTTGTCCATCCGGCAAATTGCGGTGCT
>DUJJ01000141.1 GCA_013329865.1 Candidatus Poseidoniaceae archaeon | reverse complement strand
TCACCGAGGATTTGGTTGGTGTAGAATCGATCGAATATTCAGAACCGCAATCAAAAACAGAACCACAGGCACTGCCCACAGGAACGGACGAGGGCGATTCAGCGGTTGATTGGAATCAACAGCAAGAACCTGAAGATGATGGTTGGGCGGTCGGTTGGTAAATCCAATCGGCAAACTCAATCTAGGCGAAGAGGTCATGAACAATCACCTTGTGGAATTACTCATGGTGCAACGCCCCCGTGGAACCCGAGACTTCACCCCGAAGGTGATGAATCGACGTTTGGCGTTCGAGCAATTGCTCGAGGACTGCGCTCAAGCAAGCGGCTTCAAGCGCGTGCAGACTCCCATTTTTGAGTCGCTTGAATTATTCACTGCTAAGTCTGGACCTGGAGTGATAGCACAATTATACAACTTCGCCGACAAAGGCGAACGGCAACTCACTCTAAGACCAGAACTAACTGCCCCGGTTATGCGCATGATTGCTGAGGAAATGCGTAATGACACCAAACCATTACGATTGTCATATTATGGTCAATGCTATCGCTATGAAGAGTTCAAGAAGGGACGCTATCGTGAGTTTTTCCAGTATGGTGTGGAACTTATCGGTGCCTCTGGCCCACTAGCCGAAGCGGAGGTAATCGCCTTGGCGATATCAATGCTTGACGCCTGTGGGCTGAAAGATTGGCAAATTCGTATCGGGCATGTTGGCATTCTCAAGGACGCCTTGAGCGGTTTAGGCTTATCTCTGGATACGCCAGAAGGCGGTAGCGAACCACCTGTTGCAAGCGCCATGCGTTTCCTCGACAAAGACGATGATGCTGGCCTAGCAAAACTGCTGGAATCAAACGGGATTGCTGCCGGCAACGCTGCGCCCCTAAGAGCGCTTGCAGACTTGGCAGGTGGTAGTGAAACACTAGGGCCCGCAAGGGAGATACTCGCGTCACTTGATGGTGTGTCACTCAAGGCGTTGGATGAATTGCAAATTACTCTTGATGCAGTTGCCGCACTTGCACCAGCACCACCTTCTTTGGCAGTAGACCTAACGGTTGCCCGTGGTTTAGATTATTACACTGGGATGGTGTTTGAGGTAATAGTTCCAGCAATGGGTGGCGAGGGTCAAGTTCTCGGTGGTGGTTCCTATAAATTGCTACATCTGTTCGGCCTACCTGACTTAGATCCATGTTGCGGTTTCGGCCTTGGCTTCGACCGAGTGTTACTTGCCTTGGAGGCCCAAGCAGCGGCAGAGGGTAGGGCTGAAGTGGTGCCGGGTGAAATTAGTGACAAACCATTACTGGCGGTTATCCCATTCAATATCGATGTTCAGGCAGTATTGCCGATTGTTGGAGAATTGAGACGCAGCGGTGCTCGAGTTGAGCTGGAACTCCGAGGCAGGAAAATTGGTAAAGCTATGAGTTGGGCAAACTCAATTGGTGCAGATTACACATATGTTGTGGGACCAAGAGATTTAGAACAAGGTTCTGGTATGCTGAAGTCATTATCTAGCGGGGAACAAACCGCAGTAGAATTGAATGCTCAGGCAATTAGTGAGAAGCTGTAACTTACTCTTCGGTTTCTGGTCGGCGTTGGTTGATGAATGCCGCCATAGCAATCGCGGCAGATGCGACAACAAGCGTGAATCCTGGGGTATCTTCTGCTGCTGGTGATTCACCAAGGCCACCACCGTCTTGGAAGGTATCTTCCCATGAGGCAGGGTCTATTGGTAGTTGCAATGAACCACTTTCACCTAGTTCAATTTCAAAGGCGCCGGGAGTTCCACTAGCAAATACAAAATTGCTCTCTTGGTAGTCACCTTTTACCTTCATAGTGATTTCAACCAGTGGGTTAGCATCTCGACCGTCCCAGGTTTCGTTACCCTCTTCAACGAAGTAAGAGAATTGAATGTTTTTCCACTGACCGGACGGCCATGGTGTTTCCGTGTGCTGATACACCTTGTTCTGACCCTTGAAAATGGTAATATTGAGCCAATCACAATCATTAGGCGTTTGGGCTGGCTGACACGGTCCTTGGTTGTCTGTTGAATCAGAGTCACCCTCGAAATAGACGTTGAAATTTCCACGGATTTCGCCTCCAACTTCCATGCTGAGTCGCTTGTCAAGGGTCGGTGTCATGAGGTAACGTTGCTTGATGGTTATCACGCCATTTTCATCTTCCTCAGAGAAGGTTTCGGTAGAGTCGGTATCGTTGTTGTTGAAGTGTGACCAGAAGTTGTTCATCCCGTCCGACCAGATGTATAGGGTTGTGTTGTTAGCACTTGGTTGTCTTGGGTCTTCTTGCTGTGATTGAAAGGAGTTCACCTCGCCAGCCTGAACTGGAGTCATCATGAACAAAGTCACCAATATCGCAAATATGGCCTTACCGCGCATGGATTGCGGTTGACACATCTATCATTTGACGGTTACTCTACACTGATTAATCCAAAAATCGATTAGTCAAAGCGGTGAAATCCAAGATTAGTTCCGTTTGAATTGCTGTTTTTACCTTTACCGCGAGTGATTCTCAGTGCATCGCCAAGCGCATCAGGCGCGAGTCGACCGGTGCGCAAATCTGTGCCACCAACACCAGTGATTATGGCCATGACTTTGATAGTATCACCAAACCCAGCATCCTGTCTTGCACCCCATATCACATTGGCGTCTTCACTGACTTTGGCGGTTAGCAAGTCAACAACCTGCGAGGCTGCTTCGAGGGTCATATATTGTCCACCGGTAACGTGGATTAACACACCAGTTGCTCCGGAAATGTCCACGTCAAGCAGTGGATGATTGAGTGCTTCATGCACGACTTCTTCAGGTCCACGATCCGATTCACCATACAGCATCATGGTTACGCCACCGTTGGCCATAATGGCTCTGACATCCGCGAAGTCAAGATTGATTAGCGACGGTAGGGTAATGGTTTCAACAATGCCTTTGACGATTTCAGCAACTAACTGGTCCATGATGGAAAATGCCTCATCGAGTGGCAGGTTTGGCACATAGTGCAATAGACGATTGTTGTCCAAAACCAATACTGCATCGGCCACACGGCGTAGGGATTCGAGTCCTTCAAGTGCTCTGGCCATTCTCTGGCGGCGCTCGACGTGGAATGGCGTTGTGACAATGCCGACGACTAGTGCACCAGCTGCTTTGGCTTCCTCTGCAACAATTGGACAGATACCAGTTCCTGACCCACCACCCAGTCCGCTAGCAATGAATACCAGGTCAGCGCCGGACACGATGCGTTTGATCATTTCACGACCCGCTTCGGCACAGCGACGTCCAGTTGATGGGTCACCACCGGCACCAAGTCCGCGCGTTATGTGTCGACCAACCAGCAGTTTCTGGAGCGCTCTTGTATGGTCCAAATGCTGTTTGTCGGTATTGATCGCCACGGTGACCGCGCCTTCGACACCAAGGTGTGTTATTCGGTTGAGTGTGTTGTTACCAGAACCGCCACATCCAACGATGAGGATTCTCGGGTTTGGCACCCCAAACGAGCCAACATCTTCGTCCATCAATGCGGTTGCTCCGCGATTGACACTCTCTTCCTTGAGACCATTGATCATCTCAGCGAGTGCACGGTCCTGATGTGACCCAGCACTACCGCTAGCAGAATTAGAAGCGCTACTATTCGCCATGTTCACCCATCCTAGTCGAGGAGGCAACTCTTTCCATACTTAACCGCGCCCATTGTTCAAGGACCAAAGAGGCCGATTTTATGGGTGAATTCATGTGCTCAAACTCCTGTAGTGCGAGACCGACTTCGACCTTTGTTAAGGTAAGGGAAGAAACCGTTACAGGTAGTCAAATTTTGTCGATTATTTGCTTGCACCAAACTGGCAAATTATTGATGAGAATTAAGTAGTGGTGGCATTTGGGAAGGTTTGCCTCGCTTAGCTCAGTTGGTAGAGCACCTGACTGTAGTTGGAAAAACACGTCTCAGCAGACATCAGGGTGTCCCCGGTTCAAGTCCGGGAGCGGGGACCAGTATCACACATCAAAATTCATATTTCTGTCCAAGGCCATATTAAGTATGAATATTAGATTATTATTTCTAAAACTTTCACCGCCAAAATTGTGTTAATTTGGCATATAGGTACTTGCATTATTTCTTTTCAAATCTTGTCCATTCCTCATTTGAGTCTTCATCACGATACCAAAAGTCGTCAGACTTTGGAGGCCATTCAAGCCACTCATATCCATCGTCCACAGAACCAGACAAACCAACTGGTGGTTTCTGTTTACCAGTTTTCCACTCATCTAGAGATTTACTTGGTGATGTGGCTACAAATAACTCGTCTAGATCTTGTGTTGACCATTTTTCACCAATGCCTTTCTTATCTGAATTGCTTCTAAATATCACAATTAGCATTGAACAAAATGAGACTACTACTGATGCGATTGCGACATACAAAACCCAAGGCGCAACAGAATCTTCGACCATTATTGCAGATTGATTGTCTGTTGTTCTTGAATCCTCATCCGGACACTCTATCCCACTCAGTACAATGTAGTTGCCACCGGGACAGATGTCATAATCATCAGAAAAGTCTGATATAGGGTCGATGATAATATTAGTTATGTTGGTTTCATTGGTAAACTGCTCTGATTCTGGACATTCAGCAACATCTTCTACAACATCTAAAGTGTCAGGACACAGGTAATACACCTTCACCTCTCCACCTCCATTATTCAAGTTATTGCTATTGTTGTTATTGTTACAGCAGTCTAGATCTTCCGTGTTATCCTGACAACCGTCAGCGTCAGAATCAGTATTTGGGTTTGATATCCAGTTAGTTAATCCTCTTGGACAAGAATCTAAGTTATCAACAATTCCGTCATTATCATCGTCATCATC
>DUJJ01000085.1 GCA_013329865.1 Candidatus Poseidoniaceae archaeon | reverse complement strand
CACGCTGAGAAATACAAACTGCGAATTATTTGGTATTGGTATCCGCTATACTGTTTGGGCGGAATCTCATTCCTATCATTCATCATACTAGTAATCACAGGGACTGTCCTTGGTATTTACTACGTGCCAGGAGGCGAAGGAATACCCTCGCCTGCATATCTCAGCATGCAGTATATCATGACTGAACTACCATTTGGCTACATCATTAGAGCCGTCCACCACTGGGGCACACACTTCATGGTAGCCAGTGTTTTCTTACACATGTGCCGGGTTTACTTCACCGGTGCATACCGAAACCCAAGAGAATTAAATTGGCTGATTGGCGTAGCGCTGATGGCTCTAACAATCGTATTCGGATACTCTGGATACCTATTACCTTGGGATTCTTTGGCATATGGTGCAGCAGTAATTGGAATCAACCTAGCAAATTCCAGCCCGCTTGTTGGTAAGCAAATTGCTACGCTACTATTTGGTGGCTCAGCACTAACCCCGCGGACTGTAACTAGAATGTATTTCATTCACGTGTTCATTCTACCAGTAATAGTAACTGGATTAATTATCGTTCATTTGTTTATAGTTTGGGTACAGGGCATAGCGGAGCCGCATTGATATTTGGGGGAATTAAATGGGACTAGTAGAAAATCTGGGTAGAGTAGCATCATCATACATGGATGAAAAAGAAAAGCTTCAGACCACTGGCGATAAGCGTAAGAGAACCAGAATGGGCCACGGATTTTGGCCACATGAAGTTCTACGTGATATTCTTATTTTTGCCTTCATGGGCGCTGTCCTACTTTACTATGCGTGGATTATCCCACCCCCACTCCACGGTGCCGCCGACCCATATGCACAAGCTGGTTTCGTATTTCCCGACTGGTATGTATTGTTTTCATACGGCTACCTAAGATGGGGGGAGTATCTACCGCAGTTTACCGTCCCCACTGGTTTTGTTGGCGACATTTTCGGCCAGCCTGTATTCCCATGGAACGCAGCATGGTGGGGTGCCGCACTTACAGGCATCCCAGTTGGAATTCTAATTCTGCCACCATTCCTAGGCGGCAGAGAAAAGCGACCTGTTGAGGATCCGTGGTTTGCCGCCGCAGGTGCTGTCTATCTAGCGCACATATGGTTCATATCCGTGTTTTCTATCAATATTTTCTTAGAGCTTTATCATAAAAATCGCTCAGATTATTGTAAATTGGATAGTCATGGGGACTTATTGTGCGGGGTGAGGGAGCCTTGGTTAGCGGAAGCTTTCAACGCTTTACCATGGCTGATGACGGGAGTTCTGTTATGGATTTGCATATACTTTGGCGCCCGGATGGTCCTGACTAAAGCTTGGGGCTCGGCCTTCACTCCTGGCCATGCCAAACAGATTCTAGTAGGTGCACTGATTCTATCTACTGCTGCTACCGTCGCCACATGGGATGTGTATGACAAAGGATTCTGGGGAGCAAGAGGGTTGGGTACCATCGCAGACTATGGTGAATTAGAAGAGATGCGAACACAACCATCTGATATACATGTCCATGACACCAACGAATTCACTGATAATTTCGGATGGTCCGATGATGGTATTGTTCCGACGGCAGCTTGGCTTGATTGGGTAATCTACCAACCCGGTCAGCAAGTAATCATAGATTTTGCTGACGCGAACGGCCATCAAAATCCCGCAACTGGAGAGAATGCAGCACAGGACTCAACAGTTCTCACTGAAGCAGATTCATGGCTTTCTTCTGGTAACTTTACCATTACCGAAGACCCAGTTTTATTCCCAGAAGGTCATCATGAATCGGTCGGGAAGATTACTACTGACATCGCCTGTGAGCACAGAGCTGAAGAAAGAAAAATTAACGATGTCAAGACTGAAACCATGATTAGCAGCACAATGGTTGTATACGATTCTGATAACAAGATAGTTTCAGAATTTACTAATTGTGCTGGAGCGTCACTCGATCTTGCTGTGGGAACCTACACTTACGAAATGGAGGTAGCAATCACCGGGCCACTCGCACTAAACGACACTATGATGAAAGAAATGAGTCTGGAGATCAGCGCTTTCCAGCCGCTACTTGTTTGGTCCAATTCAGCACCTGCTGCCCTTCAGGGTAAGACTGTAAATCTCAGTAGCAGTGTAGAAATGGCATTAGGTGGCAGTAATTTTGACCAAGTTGATAATCCAAGTTATCACATGAATCCAAAGAGCCTCGACGCCAAACTAATCTATGCAATGTTCATACCTTGTTTGACCTTTGGTGCAATGGTATTCATACTGCTCAGATCAATGGCTAGAGGTTATGAGTTTGAGATGAACAAATGTTACGGTTGTGACCTTTGTGATGACGCATGCCCAGTCCGTCTATTCAATGGCGGTGACAAGCTGAACATCATTTACAACTCGTGGAATAACGAAGACGACGGAGTTCCACTATATTCCTGTTTGACCTGCACAGCGTGTACTAACGCCTGCCCACAGCTTGTTGACTATGACTCATACGTGGACATCCGCAGGGGATTAATCGTTGGCGGACCACAGGCTGAGATACCTCACACTGTCTTGCAAGCAGTATTGGCTGCTGAAGCAGAAGAAGATGCTGATGTTGATTTCATTCCTATCGAAGATTATCCAATCGAATCAAATGTCGGTTATTATCCCGGCTGTGTTGACTATCTGGACCAAGAAATGGTTTTCTCACACGTCAACGAGGGTGAAATGAATCTTGGAGACGCAACGACATCAGCATTCACCATATTCGATGAGATTGGTGTGGATGTATCGTATTTAGGTAGAGACTTCCTCAAATGTTGTGGCCACGATCAAAAGTGGCAAGGTCTTACCGAGGTATTTGACAAGCTGAAAGCCTACAATCAAAAGAAGATTCAACAATCGGGCATTGATACTCTAGTATCATCATGTGCAGAATGTTTCCGAACCTTCGCTAGAGATTATGAATTAGAGGACATCAAGGTCATGCATACCACAGAATTCCTGCTAGACCAAGGATTTGATATGAGCTTGAAAGTTGCTGAAGAAACCACAGTTACCTACCACGACCCTTGTCGATTGGGTAGGCAGATGGGAATCTACGAAGAACCGAGAGAACTTATCCAATCTGTTGAAGGTGTAAGTCTTGTTGAAATGGAACACAGCGGCGAAGATGCAATGTGCTGTGGAGTTTCAAGTATGATGTCTTGCAACGAAAATGCTAGAGCACTCAGGATTGCTAGAATGGAGGAAATCAAATCAACCGGAGCAGATACTATGCTGACTTCCTGTCCTAAATGTGTTTCACACTTTGAGTGTCTGAAATTCGAGGGTGATGAGCGATATGCCGACATCAAGATTCTTGACGTAGTTTCGTTCCTAGCTCAACAAATCAACGAAAAGAAAGAAAAACTCGGGCAGCAAACCCCTATCGCTGTTGAAACTGAAGCATAATCAAACTGATTATTTCTTTGACGGCTTTTTCTTTGGTTTGCTTCTACCGTCATCGCTCATACCGATTATCTCGTAATTAGACGGAAACAGCGCAACTGCGACTCCAGCAAGTAATGCAATTAAGCCCCAAAAGAACATCTGTCTTACGAATAACATCTCAAGGGCTAGTACACACAATACGAGTCCGCCAATGTTTGATGTCCAGACCAGAGTTTTGAAGGTTGATAGCGGCACGCCTGTGGTTCCAGGCTTTCTGTACGGCCCGAACTCACCACCAAAGCGTTGTGCATCATTTTTTGCTTCGCTCTTACTGCTCATCAAATCACCTATCAATCATTGATATTGCGTCAGTTGGGCACGCAAGCACACACAATCTACAACCAGTGCAGGCGTCTCGAATTATCTTCGCTTTTCGGTTTGATTCAACATTCATCAATGGGCTGAGCATTGGTACCTTATACAGTGCAATGGCATCATCATCACACACTATATCACACTGGTCACATCCAATACACAAACGTTCTTTTACGAATGCTACAGTACTTTCACCGCCTTTTATCGATGAATGCTGAACACTGCGCTGACGGTTGAGAGAAGTTCTGATACGCAGTGCCTCATTTTGGCGCCGCTTCTTCAACTCGTCAACAGATGTCATTCGTACACCCCTACGCTGGCCTTCTCTTCAAACCTAACGACTGTTGTATTTACTAATAAATCTCCTAAACAGTAGAATGCCCCGACCAATAATGGCGGGTTCCAAGCGGTTAATCCAGTCCATGGGACTTCATTAGCCCAAGTCCAATTACCAAGTTGAGTCCCGAGTATTTCCATGGCCAGCGCAACCCAAGCCATTGCAGCATACAATCGCGGCTGTGGACCAAATTTGGTAAACGCTAAAACCAATATTAGCAGTATGACTGCAGATGTGTCGGTTCCAACGTATACCCCATAAGCCACCATGGGCACAAACGGTAGTAATATCGGTAATGCAAGGTTTGCTGTAAACTTTCTCGCCAAGATTCGACCCAGATCAAACAAGAAATAATGGCCAGCGGGAACAAATAACGGCATCAGTCCTCTTTGATATTCGTAGATATTCCACACCTCACTGAAAAATAATTCCATTGGTGTTGCAAAAGCCAAAACCGTCAGCATTTCAATACGTTCTTTACGGTCGGTGTTACGATATATCAGGGCAAATACTGTCCAACACCAGATATTGACTGGCCACTCTGCAAAGTTGTCTGGTAATATACCTCCGGCTGATGTGGCAGAGACCCATAATCCAATTATGATGGTTAGTGAATATAGCCACGCCCTGCTCATGTTTCCTCGACCCTTTGTGGAACCACATTGCTTTGTCTAGTCATCAGCGCTCATAATTCGAAAATTCTTTACCCATGGCTAGCATCGATAACTCTGCTACCAAAGCGTGCCAGCCATGTGCATTCTCTCCATACAAATGGCCAAC
>DUJJ01000129.1:1898-5038 GCA_013329865.1 Candidatus Poseidoniaceae archaeon | reverse complement strand
AGTATATCGTCAACAATCTCTTGCACTGTCCGCCTAGCAACCTCAACTCCACATGTTGGACAGTGGGGCTTCCCTATTCTTGCCCAAAGCAATCGAAGATAATCTTGGATTTCTGTCACCGTTGCCACTGTGGAACGGGGGTTGTGGCTGCCCTGCTTCTGGTCTATTGAGATAGCAGGGGATAGGCCCTCGATGCCGTCACAATCGGCTTTTTTCATCTGCCCAATAAACTGCCTGGCATAGGATGACAAACTTTCGACATAGCGTCGTTGACCTTCTGCGTAAAGGGTATCAAAAGCAAGACTGGATTTCCCTGAACCAGAAACCCCTGATACTACAACGAATTTACCGCGCGGGAGTTTGACATCGATATTTTTTAGATTATGAGTACGGGCTCCGCGTACCGTAATCCAGTCCTGATCGTCACCCATGGTCTCCACCTAATCATAATTGGATGTCAAGAGTTCAAATAGTCCTCTATTTGAATTAGTGGTTTTGTTCATAGTGTGGTGAAGGGTTGAGTCGATTCAAACCGTACTGGTTCATCGGTCTGTGGGTGTAAAAATTCTAACGAAGTTGCATGCAAACAGATTCTCGAGAACGGATCGGTCTGCGCGCCGTGCACAGTATCCCCCACAATTGGGTGACCGAGTGATTTCATAGCCATCCTGATTTGGTGGCGGCGCCCAGTTTCGATCATGACTCTGATGATTGATGATTCACTATTAGAGGAGAGCACTTCCCAGTGAGTTATTGCTTCCTTGGCATTGTTGTTTGACCTTGATGAGGGTTTGATGTTAAGATGCTTATCTTCAATTAGAAATTGGGTGACAGTTCCCGATTTCATATTCGGTATTCCCTCGACCAAAGCATGATAGATTCGATAAACCAAACGCTCAGCAAATTGCTGTTGAAGATAGTTTTTGGCCGCCTTGTGCTTCGCTAACAACATTATTCCTGAGGTTTCTTTGTCTAGTCTGTGAACGATGTATGCCCAACCCTTGGAATCAGCCTGCTTGAGATAATCAACACATTTAGAATGTAATGTATTTGACTCTAACTTATCCGTCGCTACTGAAAGCACCTTTGGCGGTTTTTCAACAATCAGAATCGATTCATCTTCATAAATCAAATCGATTTTGAGGTTATTGATTGATAGTTCATTCGATGACTTTTTTGATTTTGATGATTTTTTACTTATCTCAACCACATCGTTTTTTCGTAAACTATACTTTGCTTTGTGGATGGTTACATTATTCACATTGACGCGCCCTGTTGTCAGCATTTTGCGTAGTTTATTGCTAGATGATGTGGGGAAATTCTGGCGAAGAAAAGGCAACAGTTCGATATCTGCATCGACGGTTATCTTCACATAATCACCTACAATAAAAGAATCCTACAGACCTCGCCTTTACGACCATTTTGGTCCGGAAGTAGTACAGTAAGGCCGTCACTCAAAGCAATTCCGGCTATGTTACCAGACCCTTGATGGCCTTGCAATCGTGCATAGGTAATTCCTCCCTCATCGAATAATTCCACTCTTCTATATGTAGTAAAATCTGGTTGGGTTTTGATATCTTCAGCTAGTACCGCATTAACGAATTTGCTATTGTAGTCTAATGAATCTGTCAAAGATGTTAGCCATTTACCAACTATCGCACGGAAAACTACGTGACTGCTTACCGGGTTTCCTGGTAAGCCAAATATTGGCGTATCATTCCAAAAACCAAATATTGGCGGCGAACCTGGGCGCATTTTTACTCTCCAGAATTTTATGTCGCCCTCCTGTTCCATGAGAATTCGGACAAAATCTCGATCGCCCATTGAGACGCCACCAGAGGTTATGATACAGTCGAATTCTGCTGCTGCCTTGTTCAGTGCATTGCGCAGAACTTCGACATCGTCAATCACATAGGGGATCCTAGTCGCCTCATGGCCGTATATCTCAATTAATGATTTGAGACCATATGAATTAGATTCGTAAATCTGCCCAAACCTTAATTCATCATCCAAATTTTTTAGCTCATCGCCTGTTGATATGACTGCGATTTTCAGTTTTTTGTACACAACTAATTCAGCTACGCCTGCAGCTGCACAAAGTGATATTTTTTCAGGTGACATAACCGAACCCTTTGAAAATATATTTTCTCCGTTGGAAAAATTTTCGCCTTTTTTCCGAACATAATTTGGTTTAGCGGGTTCGGATAAAATTACAAAGTCACCGTCAACGGTGCACAACTCGATTGGAATTATTGAGTCTGCACCAGCAGGCATTGGTCCTCCAGTCATAATTCTGATTGCACTGCCTGGTTTAATTGAAGGTAATTGGTTTGTTCCAGCATTGGAAACCCCGGTGATTTTAAGTTTAGTCGGTGGCTCTATTGTGTCTGAATAAACTACTGCAAAGCCGTCCATCGAAGAATTGTCGAAACCTGGATCGTTGACTTTTGCTACGACATTAGATGCAACGACCCGATTAAGGGCAGCACTAATTGGAATTGTTTCAGTGTCCAAAGAAATCGGATGCTGAGTGCAAATTGATACCGCATCATCTAACGAGACGAAGTACGGGTATGGTTTGGTCATATAACTCCCAAAACAAAATGTGCTTTGATATTATGGCAAGGAGCAGGGATATATCTGCAGTATGAGTTATACTTGCTATTCGCTGGATTGGTCATAATTGCGACATTGTACTCTAGCGTTGGGCATGGTGGAGCATCTGGCTACCTGGCAATATTATCACTAACATCATATGGAATCATGAATTATGTATGGTTGAAACAGCATGTTTGGGTAATGAACCTCGTTGTTGCATCAATTGCGTTCTATCATTACAATCGGGCTGGTTATCACAATCCGAAGCTCACTATCCCTTTCATCATAACTAGCATACCAATGGCATTCATTGGCGGCATGTTGAAAATCAACCCAGACGTTTACGATTTATTATTGTCATTAACGCTGTTATGGGCTGCATATAAGGTGCTAAGATATGAGGATAGGGTCGATAATTTGATGATTAAACTTAGGATTCGAGAGGCATACCTTTGGGGGGCAGGTATCGGGTTTGCCAGTGGTATAATTGGGGTTGGTGGTGGGATATTTCTTTCGCCAATAATCTTGTTAAAAAGATGGGG
>DUJJ01000129.1:0-1504 GCA_013329865.1 Candidatus Poseidoniaceae archaeon | reverse complement strand
GGACTAATTGGTATGGGTGTTAGTTCACAATTAAATCTAGATTGGTCATTGCTTACAGTACTAATTTTTGCTATCGTTATTGGTGGCATGATAGGATCAGTTTACGGTGCTAAGTATGCAAAACAAAGAGCGGTTAGAGGAATTTTGGCTGTAGTGCTGCTAATCGCCGCCATGAAAAGAGTAATTGAATATACAATTATTTGACTAAGGGACTAATAACTTATACAACTTTTCAGCCTGCTCTAAAGGGGATAATTTCAGTTCAGCTATTCGTTGTCTGCCGTTCTTCGCCCAGATTTGCCGAGTTTTCTCAGACTTGGCTTGGTTAAGTGCATTATGCCATTCAGTTATTGAGGATCTAGGTATTAAGCGACCAGATTCTCCATCAACAATAGAGTCAACAAAGCCCCCGTCGGCAACAAAGATAGCGGGAGTGCCAATTGAAAAGGCTTCAATTGGTGTAAGTCCAAACGGTTCCTTGTGAGCCATGCTTACTACCGCTAATGATTGTTTGATCAGTGTTGAAAGTTGAGTTGAGGATAGTTTTGGTGCCACCCATACCCTAACGCCATGATTCTTGGCATGTAATTTTAGAGTTTCAAGTTCTTTTGCCTGACCGCCACCGACATGCGCTAGTGAAAGTCCCGTGCCGGATAGCATTGAGACTACTTCCATGGAGCCTTTGGCCCAGTTGGCCGTGCCTATCGTAACAACATATTGCATTGCTATTGAATTGGTATAGGGATTCTCAACACCATCAATATGAGCTGAATATTCAGTTTCATCGACACATGGGTGCAAATAACTACAATCTATTGCGTATACTTGCTTAATACGATTTGCCGTATAAGACGAGTTACCGGAGATTATTGTATTTGGTCGACTGGCAAACTGAGTAACAATGTTAAGATCATTTTTTCTTGCCTTAGAAAGTAGAATGTTGGTCAATATTTTGGGTCGCTTTAATTTGCCATTGAGGTTTCTATGTAGTGATTGTTCGTGTAGCCCTCGATGTGGTTCTAGTAGGTATAGATGGGCAGGCTTGTTAGTAGGTATCAGCTCCAACATTGCTAGGTAACCATCACCACTAATAATGTGAAAATAATCAAAATTTTTCAACTCTGCCATAAGGTTCTTACAAGCTTGCCAGGCTCGTTTAGATGATTGATGGACTCCATCAAAAATTTGTGATAATGCAGAGTTCGGGGGCGACCAAGAGTTATCGGGTTTATACAAATGAATTTTATATTCATTGCAGACTAATTCAAGTTCGTCACACGACGCTAGTGTTGCAACAGATACGTTAAACCAGGTTGTTAAATGTGGCAACCTGCGAAGTAAATCCCGTTCTGCACCGCCCATCCTAGAAATTATCCCTTTCGCAATTAGCAGGGTTGGTTTCTCATCAGCCACAAATAATGGGTGTTAAATCAACTATATTTCAACACCCCAATACTGCATGCTAATTTTCAAACAAAATGCGTTCTTTAACAAAAAAATGATG
>DUJJ01000203.1:5127-5546 GCA_013329865.1 Candidatus Poseidoniaceae archaeon | reverse complement strand
AAATGGTCTAACGACATCGCTGTACATTCGATGTGCCAACCTGGCCTACCCGGTCCCCACGGAGAATCCCAGGTCGGTTCACCTGGCTTGGCTGCTTTCCACAAAGCAAAATCCTTGTGATCTTGTTTGCCAGAACCAGTGTCTTCAACACGGCCGCCGGCGCCAGAGCGAACGGCATCGATGTTTTGGCCGGTTAATTGGCCGTATTTCTCAGGGGCTGAGTTTACTGAAAAATAAACTCCGTCGTTGGCAGAATATGCGTGTCCTTTGGCAATTAGGTCTTCAGTAATTCTAATCATATCATCCACATACTCGGTACATCGAGGGTAATCATCAGCCCTCAAGATGTTTAACGCGTCCATATCCTCGTAGTATCCAGCAATATTTTCATCCACTAGTTTGCGCCAATCCTCACCAGT
>DUJJ01000203.1:0-4737 GCA_013329865.1 Candidatus Poseidoniaceae archaeon | reverse complement strand
TAATGAACGTCGTATCCAGAGGCTTCCAACCAGCGATGAATCAAATCAAAGGATAGGTAACATCGGGCATGTCCGAGATGACATTTATCATAAACTGTAACACCACAGACATACATTGAGACTTTTCCCGGTTCCATGGTTTGGAATGGAACTTTCTCCCGACGACGCGTGTCGTGCACTCGCAAAGGCATTTGAAACAGAGCGCGGTGTCTGCCATTACACTTGAAGGTTATAGATACGATTGGTCTCGGGGTGATTGGTGTTGCAGTGCGAAATGCCTCAGACGGGTTCATTATCGGCGGCAAATTAATCCCTGACCGACTGATTATCCGGACCAGTTGGTTACTGCCAACCATAGTTGTGCCAATTTCGATGATAATCCATGTTTTGGCAGGCAATGCACGTGATTTCCCTTTCTTTATTTCTGAAGCAGATTATCCAGGACTAGAACGACTGATTTTCACTACTGGCTTGGCTATATCAGGACCCGTTCAAATGCTGTTCGCTTATCGGATGTGGTATGAATATCGTAAAATTAAACCTAGTAAACTACTCACTTTAGCACTTTGCTGCGGCCTATTTACCGGAGCAAATCTGTTTGTAATGTCATTCTCAGACATGTATGACCATTTTGTCCTCCACGTAATCACCGCATCGATGGTATTCCAAGTTGGGATGGTCTGGGCAGTTGTCTCTCACTTTGCGATTCCCAACGCAAACCTTCGTGGAAAACGGCTGCGAAGATTAAGTATCATGGTATCGGTGGTCTCTTACATAATTATGAATAACGCAGTTGTCAAAGCAATCAATGATTTGGAAGAATACGGTCTAAGTGATGATACAATATTCACACTTGATCGGATACAACATGCTATCGACATCGCAGCATATGCAGAATATGCGCTCTTTGTTGGGTTGATTTTGTGTCTTTATTCTTTTGAGCAGGATTTTATTGCGCTCTCAAAATCAGTCGAGGAGTGATTGTTTTACGTTAATTATGCTTTGTGACATGTCAAACACATCCGCTTCCTCCTTCGTCATGTCACCGAGTCTAATCGCTTCGGATAAAATACGGGATGTCGCCTCAGGATGATATTGAACTGTTCTAATCGGTCTACTTGGATGCTCACAAGCGGCAATGGGGCAGTGTTCGGCGGAAGCTATCACGCTTAATTCACCCGAATCGACTACGTGGTCTTGATGAGTGAATACAGCATTGACTTGTGAACCGTCAATATAATTCACTTTGCTAACAAAATGACTCCCTTCTTTAGCCCGTTCCACTCTCCCTCCGAGGGCTGCCGCGATTATTTGATGGCCAAAACATATTCCGATTATTGGGACGGTTGCACTGCGAACCAGGTCTGCAACCTCATCCATCCACGGCTCCCAAGACGATACGTTTCGCCTAGATCCTGTTATTACAATAAAATCACACTGGACTGGAAAATCTACCTCCTTACCAAAGCCATAATCTGTCCGAGTGTCAGTGTGGGGAGACCAGAGCAGGACTTCAGGATTATCGAAATGAGAAATGATTTCTCGAACTCCTTCTTTACCAAATGCCTGTCTTTCGGCGAGTAAGTCGACAATCAACAAGCGCATACTATCAGGCTTCCGCAGCTTCCTGTGCTTCGGTTTTCTTAGCCTCTATTTCGGCGTCATTAGCTTTGAGTTGTTCCCAAACAATCTCTGCTATATCTTTGACCTCCATATCCGAACCAATTGCCGACAAACCGTCGGTTATCATCGTCGAACAAAATGGACAACCGACCGCAACAGTATCTGCTCCTGTTTCAGCAAGTTCCTTGGAACGGATGATGTTGACACGATCATATCCTTCGTCAACATGCTCTTCCATCCACATCTGTGCGCCACCAGCACCACAGCAGAATGAGCTTTTGCCAGTTCGCTCGGTTTCAATGTCAACGCCGCCAATGGCATTTCTCGGCGCATCAAGTTCGCCCCCGATTCTGCCGAGATAACACGGGTCGTGATAGGTAACTGAACCATCATGTTTAGGGCTGGGTAATTTACCTTCCACCTGCAGATGGTCTATCAATTGGGAGTGGTGCATAACTTCGATATCCTGTCCACCATAGTCCTTGTATTCCTTGCCCAATGTGTGAAAGCAGTGTGGACACGACGAGACTATTTTTTTCACGCCGATTTCTTCAAATGTCGCTAGATTTGTCTCTGCAAGCATTTGGAATAAATACTCATTACCTGCTCGGCGAGCGGCATCGCCGCTACAACCCTCTTGCATGCCGAGGATTCCGACGTCGAGTCCAGCCTCTTTCATTATGTTGATTGTATCTCGGGCCACTTTCTTGTTGCGTTCATCAAAAGAGGCGGCGCAACCAGCGAAATAGATGTATTCCGCTGGCTCTGCAACTTTTACATCCAAGTCTGCGGCCCAGTCACCACGCTCGTGTGAAGGCAAACCGTATGGATTTGAGTCTGATTCTAAATTCTCGATTGTTGCCATCAATGGCATAACGGTGTCTTCGACCCGCTCATCGAATTCCATTCTTTCCATCATTAGATGACGGCGAGCATCGGTTAACTTGGGCACATGATCGATGTAAATCGGGCAGGCCTCTACACAAGCATGGCAGGTCGTACAGGCCCAGATGGATTCTTCACCGAACTTGGCGATGATGTCGTCGTCTGGAGTCTCTCCATCCATCAGAGTAGTGTAATTTTCATTTGCATAATTTCTTACGTCGTGGATTATTTGCATTGGGTTGAGTGCCTTGCCGGAGGCATAGGCTGGACAAACATCCTGACAGCGTGCACAGGATGTGCAAGCCCAGCCATCAATAAGACTACGCCAGGTCAAATCAGTGTAGTTTGCCGTGCCAAATGCTTCAACATCTAAATCATCCAAAAGCACTGCTTTACCTGATTCGTCAACTTGCATCGGCTCCATGGTTGCCATTGGGCGCATGTCATGGAAGAATACATTGGGCAGTGCCATTACCAAGTGCATGTGTTTCGATAGCGGTATCAAGAACATGAAGGTCGCAATTGCTAGCATATGGGCCCAATAAGCACCTACCACCACGGCGGTTGACGGCACGATGGTGTCGGCTACCCATGCGCCGATTGGCTCGTAAGTTGAGGAGACTCCAGCTTCGCCAGCTTCAACGAAAAATGAAGTAACGGTAATGGTCATTATCAATAGGAGGATAATGTTGCCTTCAAGCTGTGATTTTCCTTTCAATTTCTCCGGAGTAAAAACTACTCTGCGGGTCAAAGCTGCAACACAGCCTACTAGTGCAATGGTATAGCCAGTCTCAACCATCAAGTTCCATGGACCCTTTACTATTGCTGGCAGGAAACTATGTGAAAACCAGTTGGCAGTAGCCAGGTCAAACATATCTGTGGATAGCATCAGGAATCCCCAGAACATCAAAACGTGAATACCACCAGCAACCTTGTCCTCTAGAACTTTCTTTTGTCCTAACCAACCAGTGGCAACTTCCTTAATCCTGGTTGGCCAGTTATCAAATCTATTATCCGCTTTACCTATCATTACTAATCGGGTGGCTTTCCACACCTGATAGGAAAAAAATGAGACTGACACTGCGCCGATTACTGCTAGTATTGCCCATCCTGGTATGGGACCATAATCCATCTGTAATGGGTGTTCCATGATATCCCCTTGTCGGTGCTAATAGAGCGGATAATAAGGCATCTATTGAAGTCACCGTATCAAAGCACAAATAAAACCACATGATGAGCCTACCATACAAGCAGTCATAGCAGGTGTGTTGAATGAGTAATATTACCGTAAGTGCTCCAGGAAAATGTATCCTTTTTGGGGAGCATGCCGTAGTTTATGGCCAACCTGCAGTGGCAGTAGCACTAGACCAACGAATCACCGTCAAAATTCAAGCCTCACAAACGGGGACATGGTTGCTCGACGGTAATCGCCTGGATATGGACAGGAATCCTCACATTCGTGCGCTCATCGAGAAACTATGGCCCGCTGAAATGGGTGCTCCACCACTCTCAATTCAGATAGAGAGTAGTATACCTCGCTCATCTGGGCTGGGGTCATCTGCGGCCCTGTCCGTGGCATTTGCTGGTGCGTTGCGCCTAGCAAGAGGCCGTTGGGTTACTAAATCGGGTAGTGTGGATATAAGGCATTGGGCTGAAGGTTTTGGGTCGCACATGAAGACCACGAATCCGTATGATTCAAGTCATGGTTTTTCTGTTGATTTACCAACTGATGAATTATTTCACGTCAGCGGGACAATGGCCGTTGATGATGACGAAAACGCCATACTGGCGCACGGCGTTGAGGCTGCGGCCCAAAATGGTCGAGCATCGCCTATCGATTCATCGACCTGCTCACACGGGGAAATTGTGGTTATATCTGATACAATCGAGTCAGAATTAACCCATTTATATCAGCGCAATTTGACAACTCCAGAGGGCAAAATAATCTGGCAGATTCATGGTGTTGAACTTAGCACTAAACCCGATGATGTATACCTAGTAGTCGGCAATACCGGTATCAATGCACCAACGGGTAAGCAAGTCGCAAAAGTTGCAAGATTAATCAAGCAGCATCCTGAAAAAATTGGAGTTATTGAGACAATTGGTAAAATTGCCAGACGAGGGATAAAAGCCTTGATGATGGGTGATTTTGATGCTGTTGGGCGTACTATGAGTGAAAATCAGTTGATGCTGAAGAGCATTGGGGTGTCGAGCCCGGAATTGGATGCG
>DUJJ01000001.1 GCA_013329865.1 Candidatus Poseidoniaceae archaeon | reverse complement strand
AATTCATGATTTTGTGGGCGATGCGCTAGCAGATTGTGGGCCAATTTGATAAACAGTTCAACCTGCCCTGAATCCCTGATTCTTTCTATGCGCCGTCCAAAAACAATATTCGCTCTCGAATCACGAAAATCAAGACGGCTACATCGCTCAACAAATTCCTCCAGTGATTCTGCACCGTCACTGCCGGAAGTGACCCGGTCCCACCAAATGTCTGGATTTAGAGGGTCTCTGGTAATTGCTGCCTCGAGTAACTCCAATCCCAGTTGTTGAAATTCTACTCCTTTTAGTTGTTCTAATTGTTCCGGGTCTCTACCTAAGATTGAAAATAAGTCTTCTAAAACTGCTAGCAAACCATCATAATCTGATAGAATCAGTTTAATCTCTGCTAAACACCGCCAATTGTTCTCATCGGTAAAATCATAGAGAATCGCTTGTCGAGCACTCTGTTCAGCCCATTTAATGTTATCAGTAAACCTAGAATCATCGAGAGTTGCCAGTTTGATAAACTTCCTTGCCTGAGACCGGTATCTAGTCCCAAGGTTACGCCGTGGGTGCTGTAAGAGGTCCTTGTTGTCCCCGGGCAAATAAACACCTCACTGAACCGACATAAAACCTGACTTATCTGCATCAAATGCTATTGTTGCATCGAATCCAACTTTGGCTGTTGTCCCGTCTGGATTGCGAGATGGATCAAGTGAACTACCTTTTTGATTGGATAGAATTATTGTATCTTTATCTGGTTGCCACCTTGTCACCATTGCCCATTCAACTCTTACTGGGTCAGCGATGTCTATGTCTTCATCGACGATTGTTACCATCTTCATACTCTTATGTCCAGCAAGGGCAGCCTGTATCGCTTTCCGGCCGTCGTCGGCGTGTTTTTTGCGAATTTTTACGACTGCTGCAAGCCAGCCACAGCCTCCCTCTGTCATATGCACGTCAAGGCACTCACAGACTTTCGACACTGCGTCCTTGATCGTTGGTGAGCGGGGTAATCCCATCAAAGTCTTGTGTTCGGCCTCACCGGGAATCAAGGCGTGGAAAATTGCATTGTCACGATGAATTAAACCATCGAATTCAATCACTGGCTCCTGCCGAACATCATCCAGCGTTCCGGTGATATCAACATAAGGGCCCTCATCATCATTTTCGAGGGTTATTCTGCCCCAAAAAACATATTCTGCTGAGGCAGGTACCTCGACACCATTCGGCATTGTTGTGAGACGGAGTGGCTTGTCGTAGAGTCTTTCATGTAGGGCCGCAGCTATCGATAATTCATCGATGTTGTCGTTGAAGGACATTGCTGCGGCAAGTAAGACCACAGGATCTGGCGCATTCACCACGGCAATGTCAACAGCCTCACCATTATCTCTCGCTGTGGTCATCATAGTACGCAAATGTCGAGGCACCAAGCGAACAACGGTGTGATTGCTATCACGCAGGAATTGACGGTGAAATGACATGTTTCTAATCCCGTCGTATTGGGCTATAATGACACTAGCCGACGAGTATCTTCCACGGTCCTGTGGCCAATGATGGGGGATTGGTATGGCTTCTAAGTTCACTTCATCTTGGGTATTTTCGAAACATTCGGCTTCATCATTTGGTATAACCTGTGGTTTTGATGGATTATCCATCGCCCAAGCAAGAGTGTCGATATACTCCTCGGGCGTGATGCCAATTGCTGCACACAAGCGTTCTCTGGTGAGTAAATTTACTGCTGCTCGATGACCTGGTGTCTCAGAGATATTATCGAAGACCAATAGCGGGTGGTTCTTCTGGCGTGAGTATTCCCACATACCGTGGATAATACTAACCGGGTCAGATACTATTTCAGCAGCACCTAGATGGTCTCTAAAGGCCATATCCAACCCACTTGAGTCGATGGCTTAATCTTTGATATCAAATGGAACTAATTTGCTTGCAAAATTAACCTAGTTTCATTAATTCAGTAGTCTACTTTCTCTCGGTTTAAGGGTCGTTGTTAAATAGGGGCTTCAAGTCGGCGAAGTGCTTCAATGAGGTGTATCACATGGGTAGAGGGTTATTCGCAGGTGCAAAGATGGCAAAAGACCGCCAAAAATTCCGCTGGTCAGATCGTCGATACAAGAAGCGTATGCTAAAATCTAGAGCAAAGCACGACCCGCTAGCAGGGTCAACCCAAGCCAAGGGTATCGTAGTTGAAAAAGTCGGAATCGAAGCCAAACAACCCAATTCCGGTATCCGCAAAGCGGTAAAAATTTCTTTGATCAAAAACGGCAACAAACTCACTGCATTCGCCCCCGGAGACGGAGCAATCAACTTCATCGATGAACACGACGAAGTAATGGTTGAGGGTATCGGTGGCCGTATGGGCCGTTCATATGGTGACATTCCCGGGGTTCGATACAAAGTAATTCAAGTCAATGGCGTATCTCTTGATGAAATGGTCCGAGGCCGCAAGGAAAAGCCAGTTAGATGAGGTGGAATCATGTCAGAGACAGAGATGGAACAGGAATCTAACCAAGTAGAGGATGAAGTAAAGCCCATCGCCGGCATTGGAACCCTAGTATTTGGCAAGTGGGATGCTTCCCAAGTTACTTGTAAAGACCCTGGCCTAGCACCATATATCAATCTCACAACTGTAGGGGTTCCTCACACCGGTGGTCGTCATGCGAATGCTTGGTTTGGCAAAGCAAAATTATCAGTAGTCGAGCGTTACATCAACAAATTGATGAGAACCGGACCTTACACAGGAAAAAAGCAGGGCGCAATGAAAGCGTTCGAGACTGCACTTGATATCATTGCGGAGAAATCCGGCGAAAATCCACTTCAAACATTTGTCGATGCAATATGCAACGGCGCACCCATGGAAGAAATCACTAGAATCAAGTTTGGTGCCGTTTCTCAGCCCAAGGCTGTTGACTCATCCCCATCCAGAAGGTTAGATGTCGCACTTAGAAATTTAGCCAAAGGTGCCCAGCAAGGTACCCACAAATCCAAGCGGACGCTAACTAGTTGCATAACTAACGAGTTAACCAAAGCCGCATCGGGCGATGTAACATCTTTTGCTGTATCAAAGAAAGAAGAACTTGAGAGAATTGCTGCCTCTGCTCGATGATTCAAATACGATTCATTAGGGCTCAGCGATATCTTAGAGAATATCATATCAAGTAGCCACAGATAGGCGCAGTATGTTACTTACATGCGAGTTGCTTAAGAACCCCTCTTTGCTGGCTAAATTTGTCGAGAAGTGGTGAACACATGGGCCGAAAAGAAGATAACATCAAAAAAGCAACTGAAGTAATGAATTTGCTACCACAGATTCGCAACCTGTGCATTGCTGCACACATTGATCACGGAAAGACAACATTATCTGATAACCTGATTGCCGGCGCTGGAATGATGTCCAGCGATTTAGCCGGTGCAGCACGTGTCCTTGATTTCGACGAGCAAGAGTCTGCTCGTGGTATTACCATCAACGCCGCATCTGCGTCAATGGTTCACCAAGTCGACGGAACTGATTACCTAATCAATCTAATCGATACACCTGGTCACGTTGACTTCGGTGGTGACGTTACCAGGGCAATGCGCGCGGTAGACGGATGTTTCATTCTAGCCTGCGCAGTAGAGGGGCCAATGCCGCAAACTGAAACTGTTGTTAGGCAGGCATTGAAAGAAAAAGTAAAGCCGGTTCTATTCATCAATAAAGTCGACCGATTAATCAACGAATTGCAAGTAACTCCAGAAGACATGATGGAGAGATTCAAAGGCACTATCACTAAGGTAAACAAATTAATCAGGCAGTTTGCTCCTGAGGAATTCAAAAAGAGCTGGCAGGTTAGCGTTGGGGATGGAACTGTAGCATTCGGTTCGGCCTATCACAACTGGGGGATAACTGTCCCTTACATGCAAAAATCCGGAATCTCATTCAAGGATATATTCGAATATTGTAACAAAGAACAACAAAAGGAACTCGCGCAAAAAGCCCCAGTTCACGAAGTCCTACTAGACATGTCAGTCTCCAAGTTGCCAAGCCCCGTTGAAGCCCAGCCGTATCGTATTCCAAACATCTGGACAGGTGATCTTGACTCGGCCATTGGAAAGTCAATGATGGGTTGTGACCCTGAAGCAGAACTTGCTATGATGATAACTAAGATTTGGATGGATCCACACGCCGGTGAGGTTGCTGTTGGTAGAATATACTCTGGTGCCGTAAGCCAAGGTGAATCGGTTTATGCCATTGGCGCGGCAAAACCAGAACGTGTTCAGCAGGTCAGTATGATGGTTGGCGGTGATCGAATCACGGTGCCAAAAGTTGTCGCAGGCAATATTGCTGCACTAACGGGAATAAGGTCTGCCGCGGCAGGTGTCACCCTATCCAAAGACAAAGAATTCACTCCATTCGAAGCCATCAGACACTATTCTGAGCCCGTGGTCACTGTAGCAGTTGAGCCAAAAAGCATGAAAGATCTACCCAAATTTATCGACGCACTGCGAGCCTTAGCAAAATCTGACGCTTCATTACAGGTAACAACAAACCAAGAAACTGGTGAAGCTCTGCTCGCTGGAATGGGAGAATTACATCTTGAAATCACTGTTTATCGAATTGAAGAGGAGCAGAATATCAAAGTCAAGGTAAGCCCACCAATCGTTGTTTACCGTGAAGGTGTTGAAGGCAATAATCACGGGAGACCATTTGAAGGTAAGTCGCCTAACAGGCACAATAGATTCTATTTTGAAGTTGAGCAATTATCAGGCGAGGTAATTGACGCATTAAAGTCTGGAGAGCTTGGTGATGGACCTGTTCGATCCAAAGAAGCTAAGGAAATTGGCAACAAGTTCGGAGAGCACGGTATGGACAAGGATTTGATGAGAAAGATTTACGCTATCAAAGGGACAAATGTCCTAGTCAATGATACCAAAGGTATCCAAAATCTCCACGAAACACGTGAATTGATAATTGAAGCTTTCAATGAAGTGTGCGTCAAGGGTCCGATTGCCGATGAACCAGTTCAAGGAATGTTCGTTAGATTAGTCGATGCTAAACTACACGAAGATGCAATACACCGAGGACCTGCACAAACCATACCTGCAGTAAGAAATGGTATCAAAGGTGCGATGATGCGAGCAAGAACAATTATCCAAGAACCGATGCAGAAGGCCTTCGTTTCCGTGCCCAACGATTGGTTAGGTCAAGTTACCAGAGAAGTTACCAACCGAAGAGGAATCATCGAAGACATGCCATCAGATGGAGATGTCACCACAGTTGTTGGAATTATCCCAATTGCCGAAACCTTTGGCTTCTCAAACGATATTAGAGCAGCATCTCAGGGTAGAGCGGTATGGAACACCGAAAACCTAGGGTTTGAACCATTACCTCCACAATTATTCGACAAAGTCGTGGGTGAAATAAGAACTAGAAAGGGTCTAAAACCTGACCCTAACCCTGAATCATACTACTCAGACTAAACATGTCCATTGGTAAAGTAGTTGGACTGCACACCTCTAAAGGCGGTGTTCCAAAACTAACAACTGGACTATTGGAAGTAACAACCAATGGATGCACTGGCGACCAGCAAAATGACCTAAAGCACCATGGTGGCATCAACAAGGCTGTGTGCATTTTTCAGGAAGAGATTATCGATGAATTAGTTAATAATGGCCACCCGATATCACCTGGTTCAACTGGGGAAAACATCCTAATTACTGGAATTCCTGTTGGTGATATTAGACCTGGTGTAAGACTGATATTTCCCAATGTTGAGTTGGTAATAACTCAGGATGCACCACCTTGTAAAACCATCAAGCAATCATTTACTGGCGGACAATTTAATGCAATTTCTCACAAAAAACGACCCTACTTCACCAGATGGTATGCCAAAGTTAGCAAGGAAGGTAGTATTAGAGTCGGCGACTCTATAGAATTGTTTAACTGATTCTCTTGAGCTGATAATCGGTTAGTTCGCGCAGTGCTAACAGCGCTGGACTGTTTGGCAGCATGTCTAAGCATGAGTGTGCTTTTTGATGATATTCTTCAGCCCGCATGCGCGCATAGTCTACAGAGCCAATTGACTTCAGTGCTGCTAACCCTCGGTCAATTTCTGCTTGCGTTGCAGACTCGCCTTTTCCTAGGACCGACTTTAGATCGTTAAGTTCGGGTGATTCTGGTTGAGAAAGTGCGTGTATCACCATCAAAGTTCGCTTACCTTGTGCTAAATCAGACCCTGCTGGTTTGCCTAAAGTGTCTGAATCGGATAGCACATCAATCAAATCATCCATTAGTTGGAAACATAGACCAACGGCAAGACCCCAGTCAGCCATACATTGGATAGTCGCCGCATCAGCCCCTGACATGCGTGCTCCAACCTCGGCACAAGTCAAAAACATCACCGCAGTCTTACCTTCAATCATCTCAAAATAATCGCTCTCAGAAACGGCGATTCGATCTTCAAACTCAATGTCTAGTTGTTGACCTTCACTTACTCTCCTTACCATCCAAGCCAGGCGATTTACCATAGCCCCGACATCCTTGTGTTCCAATCCTTTTGCGCCAACCAATCTCTCAAATGCAATGGCGAGCATGGCGTCTCCAGCATTAATTGCCGTCGGTAAGCCGTATTCTATGTGAACTGCATTTAGACCCCGTCTAGTATCATCATCATCCATAATATCATCATGTACTAAGGTAAAATTATGCACAATCTCAATGGCAGCGCCAATATCTAACAAACCAGAATGTGAATTACCAACTGCTTTTCCTACCAACCATGGTAGGGTGGCTCTAAGCCGTTTGCCACCGCCCTCTATCAGATGCATCATTGCACTGGAAAGGCGTGAGTGTTTAGAGGCGCAGAGACTGTCAGAAATTCTCTGCTCAATAAACGGTTTCACCTCCATTATTGAAGTATTTAATCCTGCACCTGTTGCACCCGATAACATATTTGAAACATCACCCATATCGTGAATATGGTCATCCCTTAGTTGCATAATGCTATCTTTGTTGCCAACACTTTGCCACCACTCATCTGTCATTATACGCTCGGCAATGCACCTAAACCATGGTGCAATTTCACCGCCGAGGTCAACATTGCCGGCGAGGATATTTTGTAATTCATCTTGAGTAACCCATTTGATTTCAGAAACCTCATTTTCATTGATTGTCACTGTTACATCTGCTTGAACAATTAATATGTGGTCTATTTCTCTTTCAATCCAGTCAGCGTTCATGCGCGAAGAATACATCATTTTGGTGATAAAATGGAAGTC
>DUJJ01000064.1:2433-5401 GCA_013329865.1 Candidatus Poseidoniaceae archaeon | reverse complement strand
GATCGAGCAGCGTCGGTGTGGTTGACTGAGTTTTTCCAAGGAATGGTTGGAACCCTGACCTCAGGTGGCCACTTGAAGTTATACTTCCTCAACCGTGCAGAGCATTACATGCGAGAGAATAGAACGCGCCTCCAACAGTTTCTTGAGTCAATTGCTTTGTTAGCAGAATCATACATTGTTGTTGCGGTTGCAATGCCGTTATTCCTCATCGTGATGCTGGTCATCATGTTTTGGGTTTCAGGTTCTGGCGCTCAGATGTCGGAGGGAATGCTATATGGAATCGTCTTAGGTTTCATTCCAATGATACACGTGGCATATGCAGTCTTGGTTTATACCAGCAGCAAAGAACAAGAAATGTGAGTGATAATCATGGCTAGGAAGAAAAAGAAAAAACTAGTCGTTGAACTAGACCTTCCCAAGGACGATAAAACCCTCAAGAACCTGTATATTATCATCTTCTTCTCCATTATTCTCGGTTTGTCATCAGGTATTATGTGGGTGACCAATTCAGGTTTTATTCCCACTGCAAACGGCGAACCTATGTTTACCAACGTCTATTGTGGCGCAACTGCGCAAGACGACTTGGGTAATGATTTCTCTGCCGAATTTAGCGGTACGACGAAACCGTCTTATGCTGCTAATCAGTCATGTTCAATTCTTCAAGACGAACCAGACCAACTAGAGTGGTCTGAAAATCCATGGACAAATTTCTTGTCGAAGGCAAAATCATTCGATGTTCCAGGTATGCCAGACATCGTAAAAGGAGATGTGGTTATTGAGCAGCCGATGACGCTCACATGTAATGTGGAAGCAGCGGACCCAACTCAATACACCGTTGTTGTTAGGGACCCGGACCTCAACATCGTTCCTAACGGTCGTTTCGACGGCTTAACAGGGCGAACATCAGATGTCTGCTTAATTGAGATAGACAACCTTGAGCCAGACAGAGGATATGAGGTTGCGATATTCTCTAATGAGGATGGCAAAAGATTGAATTCGGCAGAATTTGATGTCACGTTGGGATTCTATGACGGGATTCCGACAAATATGAACAATAAATCCTACTGGTTGGGTCCTAAAATAGAATTTGGTCCGTTTGATTTACGACCAATGATTTTCCTCAACTTCTTCGGACTTACTTTCTTTTTCTTACTTTACCCCGCCTCGTATTACTGGGAAAGAGTGGAGAAAAGGAAGAACGAAATCGAAGAAAAATTCCCAGACTTCCTTCGAGATATGGCAGAGTATTGGAAGGGTGGTCTTTCGATGACTGTTGCAGTTCAAACCCTGGTGAAATCAGAATATGGTGCCCTGAATGACGAAGTCAAGAAAATGTCAGATCAGTTGAGTTGGGGAATTAAGTTCAGCGATGTCATTAAGCAATTTTCCGAGCGTGTCGGGACGCCTCTGGTCAAGCGAGCAATTACACTAATTGCTGAGGCTGATAGAGCCGGTGGGAAAATCTCAGATATTCTAGTAACTGCAGCAAACGACTCTAGAGAAATTAAGTTCCTCGAGGGTGAAAGAAACCGCGCAATAGGCTCATACATAGCGGTCATATGGACATCGTACTTTGTTTTCTTAGGTGTCATCACCCTGCTTGGTAAAATCTTTATTCCAGCAATTGCAAAATCAAACACAGGTGAAGAGGGAGGCGGCGATACAGGCGGTGCGAACATTGGCAACATGACAATTAGATCGATTGATCCGCTGTTTTTCGTAACCGTATTTTACTATGGAGTTACCATGCAGGCTATCGGTAATGGCTCTATGGCAGGCCTGATGCAAAATGGCCGTTTTTCAGCCGGTTTCAAGCATTCCGGAATGATGATTGTCGCTGCGTTACTAGCATTCAATTTGCTAGTATTCAGCCCTGACCTAATCGGCGAGTCCAGTCACTCAATATCTCAGCAAATTATCACCTCAGATTCGACTTACACTGTCGGTCTCAATCCATCTGGCGGTGGTTATGTTCCTTCACCAATACTATGACGGGGTGATATTCTGCGGAAAGACGAGGACGCACAAATTCACATTCTTGAGATGTTAACCCTGTTTTGGTTATTCTTCATGTCTGCAACATTTCTGATCAGGATCGACGTTCCTGATGCTCGCTCTGTTGCACATGATACAAGTTTGGAAGCTGCTGGTGAATCAGTATTGCAATATGGTCTTGGTTTAGAAGCCGAGGTTTCCGGTGAAAATCGCTTAACAGAGTTATTGTCACAATCTGCATACGATGATGCTTGTACACTTCTGCAGGAGGCACTTATTGCCGGTAAAGAGGCAAACTGTTGGATAGCGAAAAATAGCGCAACGGCAAATCCATATGGTTTGGTTGGGACTCCATCAGGTAATACCGTGACAGTTCATCATTTGATTACCGCTACAGATGATGTATGGACTGTTAGTTTAACAATCTGGAATATCGGAGGTGGTGCTTGATGAGAACAACTCAAAATAATGAAGACGACCGAGCACAGATGTTACTTGCCACTGGTGTGGTACTGCTACTATCTCTGCTCTCAATGGCCGTGTTTAGTGTCAAAGTCGCTGGATTAACATCAGCGCATGAACCAAATTCTGATTCAGTAATTGAAACCACTAAGGAGGTGATCGATATATTGCCCTCACTAACAGAAAATAGAACGCAAATATGGGTTGCAGGAGGGATGGAGAGAATCGAAGCAACTCAGCTAGCGATGGCCAGCGTTCACGATGATCTATTACATCACGGTGAAATTCGGGGGGTAGAGGTAAAGATGCTTGATATTACCGTCAGTGAACTCAACCCAACAACACTACAGGTGTCCTTAGAATTGGGTATCACCGATGATTCATCGACACTACAAACCGAACTTATCTTCAACATTGAACCCTAATTCATTGCTTGATTCCAAGCTAAATCTAAGTAATGCTCAATTTTATCTAAGTCACTGGTAACTCTAGAAATGTCAACAATTGGCCA
>DUJJ01000064.1:0-2038 GCA_013329865.1 Candidatus Poseidoniaceae archaeon | reverse complement strand
GCCATGTATCGGTCGTGTCTTCTGAATGAGTGAGCATCTCTAGACTTAATCATGGATTTATGTTTTGCTTCATCGCTAACCGCCATAATTACTCCAACCGCTATCCCTCCAGAATCTATCCAATCCCGAATCAAACGATCGCTTGGCACTATGTGAACTCCCTCAAGCAGTAAATCGATGCCCTCGCGTAGCGCTCTGTTAATCGTCGCTTCGATGCCGCGCTCGACGGCCCTACAGGTGTCAATCCAATCGATTACTGCATCATTTGACTCACCAATTGAGAAGGATGAACGATGCAATGCTGGGTCGTTATCAAGACTCTCTACGGAGCGTAACACCTCTCGTATTGCATCGGTTGACAATAAGCGAGCAAAATTACTCTTAGCGCCTATTTTCATTGCAACTGTTGATTTGCCAGTACTGGTAGCTCCAGCAATTATCAATAGTCGTGGTGGTCGATTAGCAATGGTCTTTGCCGTAGTTTCAGCAATCCCAACTTTTCGAGCCATGAAGTGTGTATGATGAACTGTAAATTATACTTGTCACCGTCTTAGAGGCAAATTCGGTAAATTACTCGATATGATAAATTAGCGAACACCTTTGAATAGATACTTTGTGGGCGTTATATGGGCGCCGAGAAAATGTATATTGCTGGGGAATGGACTGACTCAGAAAATACCGAGGTCAGTGATGCAATAAACCCTGCGACTGGTGAAATACTTGCCACAGTTCCGAAGGCGACGATGAATGACGTCAATCGCTGTGTTGATGCCTCTAGGGCCGCATTCAATGCTCAAGACTGGAAGAATATCGACCCTGCACAGCGTGGTCGGATTCTAAACAAGATGGCTGCCGCAACCTATGCTGCAGCCAAGGAATTAGCCAAAATAGAATCCGAAAATAATGGTAAAACCTTCCGTGAAGCATTATCAGAAATACGCTACGGCGCCTGGACTCTGGAGTATTTCGCTGGTTATGCAGATAAGATTGAGGGAGCGACAATTCCTGTGCCCGGTAACCGTCTAAATTACAGCCTAAGGCAGCCGATTGGCGTAACCGCCCACATTATCCCATGGAACTTTCCTCTTCAACTAGCACTCCGATCAATTGCTCCGGCGCTGGCTGCTGGTTGTACGGTTATTGCTAAGCCAGCGTCGTGGACACCTCTTTCACTGATTGCTTGGATGCGGGTCATCGATGAAGCAAAAGTTGGCTTACCAGCAGGCGTCTTGCAAGTTATTACCGGTTCTGGTAAATTAATCGGTGACGCTTTAGCGGGGCACAAAGGAGTCGATGGTATTGTATTGACTGGGGGGGTTCCAACCGGTCAAACCGTGATGGCCAAAGCCAGTGAAAACCTTACACCAGTGACCTTGGAGTTAGGCGGTAAGGGAGCGAATGTGGTATTCCCAGATGCGAACCTCAAGTATGCCGCCAAAGCGATTTGCTTTGGGATATTCATGAATGCTGGGCAGATGTGTTGGGCAGGGTCAAGACTAATTGTTCACGAAGACATACACGACGATTTCGTTGAAGCAGTTATTGCTGAGGTGAGTAAATGGAAAGTTGGTCCCGGTATGTCTGAAGGTGTCAGAATTGGGAGCTTGGTTCATCAAAACCACCGAGCCGAGGTATTAGCAAAATTGGCTGATGGTCTATCCCATGGCGGTCGCTTAGTATGTGGTGGTAAAGCGATTGACGGTCAAGGGGCTTTCATGGAGGCAACCATTGTGGTTGACGTCGAACCTGACAACCCTTTGTTTTACGATGAATTATTTGGTCCAGTTCTGTCAGTCAGCAAATTTGCTACTGATGAAGAGGCACTCAGCCTTGCTAATAATTCTGATTTCGGCCTTCTCAATGGAATCTGGACAAATAATCTGAGTAGAGCTCACAACCTGGCTCGTGACATAGAATCGGGCATGGTCTCAATAAACGAATTCCCAGTAACCTTCCCTCAAACAGCATTCACTGGTTGGAAGCAGTCAGGAATTGGCATTGAGCAAAGCAAAGATGCATTACGCTTCTACACCAAAGT
>DUJJ01000148.1 GCA_013329865.1 Candidatus Poseidoniaceae archaeon | reverse complement strand
CCGTGACACAAGACGGCGAATATGTGTTGATCTGTGTGGCCTGGCCGTATGCAAATGGTCCCCTCCACTTAGGTCATGTAGCGGGATGTTATCTGCCACCAGATATACAAGCAAGATATGAGAGAGCAATCGGTAACCGAGTTTTGATGGTTTCAGGGTCCGACGAACATGGTACTCCAATCACCGTAACAGCTGAGCAAGAAGGTGTTATGCCACAAGAAATAGTGGATAAATTCCATGCCATCAATACCAAAGCGCTACTAAATTTAGGCTGCTCTTGGGAGCCAACCGTTGACCCACGCGGAGTAGAATACGGCGGCGCGCTGTTCAATCGTACTAGTGACACACGTCACAAAACAATTGTCAAAGAGAACTTTACTAAACTGCTTGATGCAGGTTTCTTTGAACGGAAAACAACTCAACAATATTATGAAATAACCTCTAATGGTAATGGCAGATTTCTCCCCGATCGCTATGTTGAGGGCATATGCCCTACATGTGGCTATCAAGAGGCTAGAGGCGACCAATGTGATGAGTGTGGTGCAACATATGAAGCGATTGACTTGCAAGAGCCAAGATCAAAAATGAATCCAAAGAACAGTATCGATGTTAGGGATACCGACCACTTTTTCTACCGCCTTGATTTATTTCAATCAGCACTCGAACAACATGCAAAGAACCAAGATAAAATTTGGAAACCAAATGTTAGAGCCATGACTAAACAATGGCTGGATATGGGATTACGACCAAGAGCCGTAACTCGTGATTTGAAATGGGGCATAACCCTGCCACTTGAAGGAGATGAGTGGGATGGTAAATGTGTCTATGTTTGGTTTGAAGCTGTGCAGGGTTACTCAACGTGTGCGCAAATATGGGCGCAAGATGTTGCCAAACACGCCGGTCATTCTCGTGGTGCTGACGCATGGCTGAACTGGTGGAACATTAGTGATGAAGGTACTAAACCTCGCCATCTCTACTTTTTGGGTAAGGATAACATACCCTTCCACACTGTAATATGGCCGGCCCTGATAATGGGGCTCAATCACGCCAACGCTGGCCTAGACCATCATACCCCAGTATCACTACCCAAACCTGGTCAATTTTCACTTGAGACCAATGTCCCGGCAATGGAATATCTGATGCTAGCAGGCGGTCAGTTTTCTAAAAGCAGAAAACATGCAGTATGGTTGCCTGCCTTTCTCGAGCGCTTTGACCCTGATCTTTTGAGATATTATCTCAGTATAAATATGCCAGAAAATCATGATACAGATTTTAATTGGCCAGATTTTGTCGAGAAAATTAACTCAGAATTAAATGCTGCATACGGTAATTTTGTTCACCGTATTTTGACGCTTGGTGCACGTCTACCACAAGGTGAATCAGGTCCATATACGTCTCTTGAGCGAGATGATGTAAATGCTAAACACATTGACAAACTGAATCAAATGCATCATGATATATCTGAGTCCCTGAACAAACACCGCTTCAAGGAAGCTCTGCGTACAGCAATGAAATCTGCTCAGTATGGCAATCAAATTGTTCAAGCCGCAGAACCATGGAAGTATCTGTCTGCGGAACAGCAAACTAGTGTTGCGGGGCAAAAGTCACTCGCAGAACTGGCGTTCGGCTGGAGAATTTGTCGATTCTTGGCAATCGTGATGCAACCATTCATGCCATTTAGTTCCCAAAGGTTGTGGCATTCCATTGGGGAAACGGGCGACGTGTCATTGGTTAGTTGGAGTGAAGCAATTAATTGGACTGCACCAATGACATGGAGTAGCGAAAAGCCAGAGCCGCTGTTTAAGCGAATCGAATTGAGTGAAATATTAGCACATGAAGAATCCCTAATCAGCAATGAGGAACAAGAAACTAATGGTCCTAGTGGTGTAGTTAAAGGCGGTAAAAAAGGTGGAAAGAAGATGAGTGAGGAAATAGAAGGTATAAAGTATCTTAATTTTGATGATTTTATGAAAGTTGATTTGAGAGTTGGCGTCATTAGTAGTGTTGAAGACCACCCAGATGCCGATAAGTTGTATGTTATTTCTCTTGATGATGGTGGCCGCGGTAGGACAATTTGTGCTGGATTGAAAGATTATTATTCCATCGATGAATTAAATGGTAAAACAGTAGTATTTGTTGCCAATCTAAAACCAAGACCACTGCGTGGAATTACTTCGGAGGGTATGATGTTGGCTGCCGATGACGGAAACGGCAATGTCAAGTTAATTACTGTCGACGGTTCGATTAAAACTGGGTCTCAGGTTAGGTAATCACAACCTAGATTTGACAACATGCATAATTTCTTTCGATATTGCTCGACACTCCTTACTGATGTTTGCTATGTTACTTCTCATATCCTGACCTAGTTCCACTGGTAGACTGTTGAGGTTGATTTCGACATTAAATAGGGCGCCTTTGCATCCAGCAGTAGCTAACAAAGTGGCCACACCTACATCTGATATTGCATTAGCATTGCAATATTCTGATAATGGTAATATTTCTTTGAGCAGTTCAATTGCCAGTGTGGCGGTTTTATACGGTATTTCTGCCGCCTCTAACGTAGCCTGTCTGATACTTGTTCGTCTTGCTGCTATCTCGATATCATTGGACTTAGGAAGTTTGAATGCGGCCATCACCTGGTCAAACGCTAGACTATCATCATCTGCTAAAGCGTTACTTTCAATCATTACATCATCAGCTTTTGATTTAGCAGATTTACTTATTTCCCAACCTTCACGCCATTTGTCATTACCAATGGTTAATTCGGTCACCATCGCAACTAATGCTGCCGATTGTCCAAGCGCTACTGCGCTCACAGTTCCACCACCAGGTGTTGCTGCTCCTGATGCTAATGAGGCTTGAAAATCAATCATTTTCATATCAATCCAACTCATCGTGTAACCCTCCTTAAGGCCCATTCTATGATGCGTTTTTCTGGTTCAAATGGTTCTAGATAGGATAAACCAAGTCCAGTTATCGCACTATTTACTAATTCTTCTTCAGTTGCATCAGGCACCTCACAATAC
>DUJJ01000020.1 GCA_013329865.1 Candidatus Poseidoniaceae archaeon | reverse complement strand
CATCCAAGCATGTAGTTCACCATCGTCGGCAAAAGTCGGTAGAGATACCCTTGGAATGTTGGAGTGCGCCAACGATTCGGTAGTAGTTTGAACAGTAAACGGCTTTCCTCGCACATGATAGGTATACTCGCCACTTGAGTATTCCTTAGCTAACTGGCGGAATTCTGCTAGTGCATTTCGTGCTTCACCAACCTCTTCCAGTAGTTCATCGATTTGCTCTTGCAGGTCTTTAGCGACCGCTTTTGCGCCTCGTTCAATGGCATTGTTAGCGGCGGTCTCGAGATGCTGACAGAGACGCAATTTTTCACTCATTTCAGAATTTATGTTGTGATAATCTCGTACAGTAGCCGCTATCTCAGAGAGGTAGTGGACTCGCTCTGCTGGAATAACACCTTTTCTTTCGCCCATTTCGTCGGTTGGTAGACTGGCCTCAAAGCCGACTAACTTAGCAACCTTACCCCACAAACGGTCAACTCCACCATCGGCAAATTGACTAGCAATTGTCGCAACGACGGGCAACTCTTCATCCGCAACGTCGAATTTGTTACGATTACGGCGAACCTGTTTGCGAATCGCTCGAAGTGCGTCTTCGCTGCCACGCTTTTCGTATTTGTTGAGAACGACAACATCAGCGACATCAAGCATCTCGATTTTTTCGAGTTGCGTATGAGCGCCAAACTCCGCAGTCATGACATACATCGAGTGGTCGGCAACAGTAGTAATCGCATCACTACCTTGTCCAATTCCGCTAGTCTCGCAAAAAATCAGGTCAAAACCTACTGCCTTAGCAACATCGATAGCTCGATGAAGGTTGGCAGAAATCTCGCTGCCCGAGCCACGACTGGCGAGGCTACGCATGTAGAGGTCATTGTTTGACAGCGAATTCATTCTGATGCGGTCGCCAAGCAGGGCTCCACCGGTTCGCTTTCGGGTTG
Source organism: Candidatus Poseidoniaceae archaeon (assembly GCA_013329865.1). Lineage (GTDB taxonomy): Archaea > Thermoplasmatota > Poseidoniia > Poseidoniales > Poseidoniaceae > MGIIa-L1 > MGIIa-L1 sp8725u. Next base: position 2,946 of record DUJJ01000020.1, on the reverse strand, counting down.
GGTCGACACACAATAAGCAGACTTTTTTTCCCGGGTTGTTTCTGAGGATCCTCAGCATTAACTCATCCAGCAGGCTAGATTTTCCAGCACCACCAGTTCCAGTAAAACCGATTACGGGGACTTCCTTTGTGGATGAGCGACATTGGTCTAGTGTGGCTCTGAAGGTAGCATCATCTGCACTTTCACTCATTGTTAGTAGTAAGCCAACTTTGGCGGTATCCTCAGGCGTTACTGGCCCACTAAGGCTAGCAGTTCTATCAGGATGAATCAAATCAACTTCGCTAGCAATACCCATTAAATGGTGAATCATCCCCATTAATCCCATTGTTCGACCATCATCTGGTGAATATATCTTCGAGATGCCAGATTCGTGTAAGGTCTTAATTTCTGGTGGAGTAATAGTTCCTCCACCACCACCAAAGATGCGAATATGTTCACAGCCAGCCTCATCTAATAATTGGCGAATATACGTGAAATATTCAACGTGACCACCCTGGTAGGAGGTTAATGCCACACCATGTGCATCCTCTTGGATTGCACAATCAACTACGGCTTTAGCAGATTGATCATGACCGAGATGAATTACCTCAGCACCGGCAGATTGAATCAGCCGACGCATCACATTGATTGCTGCATCATGGCCATCGAACAGGGACGCCGCAGTAATGATGCGTGGTGGACCAGTTGTTGTTTCGAACACTGGTTCTTCTTCGGCCATGATGCTTCGAGCCCCCTGCAGTTCATCAATTCAACCCTTGTAAGCGGAAAGTCAGACTTCTGAAACTTCGCCATCGGCTAGTGGTGGAAGTCCTTTCTTGGCTCTAACATAGTCAGTGTAATTGCCGTAATATACCGTAACAACTCCGTCTTGTAATTCCCAGATTCGATTGACGACCTGGTCGAGGAACCAACGGTCATGTGACACTGTAACAAGGGAGCCTTCGTAGTTTAGCAGTGCTTCCTCTAGGGTGTCTTTGGAATCCATATCCAAATGGTTGGTAGGCTCATCCATCAGTAGTAGATTGTTCTCCTCAAGGAGAAGTTTGAGTAAGGCTACTCTAGCACGTTCACCGCCAGATAATTGGGATAATTTGGTCTTGACTTGGTCGCTGGAGAATTGGAATCTGCCTAGGGCCGCACGGATATCTCCATACTGGAAATCAGGTCTTAATACTTCGATTTGTTGAACTGGATTGAGGTTGAAATCAAGGGTGGCATGGTCTTGATGGAAGTAACCGATTTGACAACCGGGAGCAAGGTCACGCTTGCCTGCGTCGAGTTGCAACTCACCATTGATTATCTTCAGTAGTGTGGTTTTTCCTTGACCGTTACCGCCAACAATACCGATTCTGTCGCCCTTGCGAATCTCTAAATCTTGGTTGTTGAGAATCGGCCGCTCAAGTCCATCGAAGCGCTTTGAGCCGCCGTCAATTTGCAATACATCCATGCTGGCTTTATCAGTGGCTTCTAATTTGAGAATCAGCGGTTTACGCTTCTTCGGCACCCTTGCTTTGAGCGCCTTGAGTTCTTGTTGGTAGCGTTCAAGCATCTTATGCTTAGCAGAGATAGATTTGTCATACTTGTTGGCCCGCTTCATCTGCTGAAGTGCGCCGGTAGTTGACTGCATTTTTTTCTCCATCGTTTTAATTCGATCTGCTAGTGATGATTCACTGGCAACCTTCTGTTTGATGAATTGTGAATAATTACCTTTCCACGGCCATGCTCTTAGATTGTCAACCTCGACTATTCTGGTGCAGACTTGATCTAGGAAGTAGCGGTCGTGAGAAACTATCAATTGAGCACCTTTGAAATCCTTGAGAAAGGCTTCAAGCCATTCAGTAGTCTGAATATCAAGATGGTTCGTCGGCTCGTCGAGGAAAATCACATCTACTCCAGCAAGTCCAACCAACTGTCGGGCAAGGGCAAGTTTGGCTTTTTCACCACCAGATAATGCATTGACTTGCATATCCATAGGGTGTTTGTCAAGGCCTAGTCGCTCGAGAATACCTTTGGCAATGCCGGCAACATTACCTCCACCGCTACTGGCTAACATTTGTTGCAATTCGCTATAGCGTTCCATGATTGGTTCCCAATCACCATCGTAGAATGATGGGTCGATCATTTGCGCTTCAATTCCAGCAATCTCCTCTTCTAACTCCTGAAACTGTCGACCCTTGCGGCCTAATTCTTCCTCGATGGTTGAATCTGATTCAATGTCGCGAATTTGGGTAAGATATGCAATACGTATCCCCGGTGCAAAGTCGATGTCGCCAACATCTTGTTTTTGCTCACTTATCGTGTTTAGGAGCGTAGTCTTCCCGGCTCCGTTGTGACCCACAATACCGATTCGGTCCCCGTCATTGACGATCATGTTAATGTCTTTGAGCACATCTACTGGTCCGAAACTGCGGTCAACGCCATCGATAGTGATTAGCTCTCTTACCATATTATCACCGAACCAGCGGGCTAATTGCCAATTGATAAACCAAGTCCTTCAATGACTTAGTCAAAGGCAGTAAATGCCTTGATGATACGTTGCCGCCTTGCACGGTCGGCTCGGCGTTGTTTTTCCAGTTCACGACGAGCAGCAATTTGCCCACGCATCATTCCCGGACAACCAAATAAGCATACAGACATTCCCAAAACTCCGCCAATTGCGATAGACGCTAACAACGGTAGACCGAGGATTAGTGAATTAGAGAACCCAGTTATAGTGCCGACAATAATGCCAACACCGAGTGGTTTTTGCAGGGTTCGGTAAATCAAAGACGGCGCACTTATCTTGGTTGTAGAATTCTGATTCTCTACCACAGAATGGGTTCCATTACCGCCTATAGTCATTTGACAGAAAAATCCCATGACGGCTTATAAACTAATTGTCAACCGAGGTTTACCTCTGGTTAGTTATTGAGGTTTCTAGGCAAGCGAATACCGGAGAACGGTCTG
>DUJJ01000133.1 GCA_013329865.1 Candidatus Poseidoniaceae archaeon | reverse complement strand
GAAAGATGAATGTCGCTAGGTAGTAGCCATAGATTGTCTACAGTAAGGTTCTCAGGCGCTGCCTTGCCGCCATTTCTCATACTCCACGCTTCTTGCATACTTTCAGTCAATGCTCTAGGTGAGATTAGATATTCGTCCATCAGTGGTAACTCTTCGCCTGAATCATTGGTGAGTAAATCGTATGCGGTTCGCTTGACCTTTTTCTTTTCAACCCCAAAAGAGGTCGCGCAGTTACCCTGGGGGTCTAGATCGATTAGCAAGACCTTAGCAGGTGGTAACTTTTGCCGCTTAGAACCCTTGGATAACGCGGCAGCGAGGTTTACCGCAGTGGTGGTCTTTGCACATCCGCCTTTTTGATTGGCGACCGCGACGACCATCTTGTATGGATTCATATGTCACAACTCCCGGATATTATGAGGCACGGGAGAACTCCCCTTTCAATGCAAGGTAGGATTCAACAGTCATCACATTGGTTGTATGACAGGAACCGGGACCTCGGATAGAATCTTTCTGACGATGTGCATACCGGTTATCCCGCGTATTTTTGCTTCCGGTTTCATATTTATCCTATGTGAAATTATCTGCAATGCAATACCTTTGATGTCATCTGGTATTACGTAATTTCTACCGGCAATTGCGGCGGCGGCTCTGCCGGTTTTGAACAATGATTGGCTAGCACGGGGTGATGCGCCATTGATTACCCGGTGGTCTTCTCTGGTGCGCTGAACAATTTCGACAATGTATGATAGAATCGCAGGGTCAACATGAACTGTTTCTAGGGCTTTCTGCATTGCAACGACCTTCTTTGGTGAGGTTACTTGTTCGACATCATGGTTATCTTTACCTCGGAGTTTTCTCCTAGCAAGGATTGCTTTCTCTTCAGAACGGTCAGGGTAGCCCATTGACATCTTCATCAAGAAGCGGTCCATTTGAGCTTCGGGTAGTGGATAGGTTCCTTCTTGCTCGATCGGGTTTTGAGTTGCTAAAACAACGAATGGTGCCGGCAATTTGTGAGTAATTCCTTCAATTGTTACTTGCTTCTCCTCCATGGCTTCAAGCAGTGCAGCTTGGGTTTTTGGCGGGGCTCTGTTGATTTCATCAGCAAGTAGAATATTTGAGAATAATGGACCCGCTCTAAGTTTAAACTCACCCGATTTTTGGTCATACATGTAGGTGCCCATAATATCGGATGGTAGCAGGTCGGGAGTAAACTGAACTCGCTTGAATTTACAGCCTAGAGCCCTAGCGAATGTATTTGCTAGCAAGGTTTTTGCCAATCCCGGAAAGTCTTCAAGCAGCATGTTACCGTTCGACAATATACCTACGGTTACTCTACGCAAGTTTTCATTTTTCCCAATAATTACTTTGCTTACCTCGCCCATTAAACTGTTGGATATTGCTGAAACGGTGCCAATCAAATCTTGTCCACCAGTGGGTGCTGGCATGCCTGCGTTAGGGGAGAATCCTGCTTCCATAATTGCAACTCCTTACAAATAACAACCAAAACATTCCATATATGAATGTGAGGTTGAGTTATGTCATCATGTATCATCAATAAATTCGATTACCTGCCCCAAAAGTGGTCATCTCGGCGATGTAATCTAATCAGTTCATCCAGTATCTCCTGTTCGATAGGATCGAGTTCCAGTTTTTTCAGTCGTTTGGCGTGAGATGCGGGAACATCGACATAGAATTCGTCAAGTTCCTCTATGTGCCGGCCAACAGTTGGTCCTTGAATTGCAACCGCAACCTCATCACCCTGACTAGCTTCTCTGACGTCTTCAGAACTTCTTGTTCTCAGGCTTTTGACTTGGCCGACGGGAGTCCCGTCTAATTTCATCAATTTTTGACCGATATGTATCCTACCGCCCACTACGCGCATACCAACAATTGCGGGGTTTTTGGCTCTGAAGGTGTGATCTTTCAGATATAGCAGTCTTCCCGGATATACCAGCGATTCTCTTTGTGCAGCCTCAATTTCTGCTTGTTTTGCGTCTCGCCATTGTTCGAACTCATCAATGATGTGATAAATGATAGAACCGCTGAAGAACGCGATTTCTGAGTCATCCCTTGATAATTCATCAGCAACTTCGGTATTTGGTTTGGTTGAAAAGCCCAGGATAGCTTGATTGAGCGGGTCTTGAATTGACTTTGCCATAAGAATGTCTTTTTTGTTAACTGGTCCAACTGTGGCCTGTCTCACAGGTATTTTTAATTTGAATAATTCAAATGCCAATGCCTCTAGCCCACCAACAGTATCAGCCTTGATTACCACCCCATCTTTTTCCTCGACTGCACCTTTGCATTTACCGTTCTGACAATTAGCAACAAAGTCGACTCTCGGTGAGACTTGCTTGCAAACTGAGCACATAATCGGCATTTTATCGTAAATTCCTCGCCATTCCTCTCGAATGGATTGCTCGGCGTCGGTTATTTGTTCGGTTGTGTTTGCTAGATGTACCGTTGTTCCGGCAATTGCTTGTTCAAGTCTTGGCGCTACTATCTTCACACCACAAGCTGCCTGAATTTCAGGGAAATTTTCCCACCGTTTGCCTGCATCGCGCATTTCTGACATCCCGCGTGGCCGTTTCAAGCCTTTGATGTGGGTGGAAAATGCTCCATCATTAGACGCCAGCATAATTTTGTCACCAATCTTCAAACTACCTCGATAGAGAATGACATCGATGGTTTTACCCATGCCTACC